>NZ_JAAIWM010000014.1 GCF_011008845.1 Bacillus mesophilus
CGACTTGCATGTATTAGGCACGCCGCCAGCGTTCGTCCTGAGCCAGGATCAAACTCTCCAATAAAGTGTTTGATTGCTCATTACACCGGCAATCTACTTAGTTTTTTGCATTAGCGAAAATAACTATAAAGTAGATTTAAAAATTTATTACTTGCGTTGGTTTTTAAAGACCAACACGCTTGACGTTTTGTTTAGTTTTCAAAGAACTTATTGCATGTCTCAAAAGCGACTTTATTAATATATCATCTTTAGTTTTTGAAGTCAACAATATTTTTAATAAAGTTTTCTTGGAATAACTTTGCCCTTTGCGACAACGAATTTTAATATACCATTCTGTTTAACTGAATACAACAGGAATCTTTTCCCTATTCATATAAAAAAACCTGCTGAATATTCAGCAGGTTTCCCTTTATTCCGTTTTAGCTGCTTCTCTATGTCTCATTTGAGGGAATAGTAGCACATCACGAATTGATGGTGAATTCGTTAATAACATAACTAAACGGTCGATTCCAATTCCAAGTCCACCAGTTGGTGGCATACCATATTCTAAAGCTTCAATGAAATCCTCATCCATCTCATGTGCTTCATCATTTCCTTGTTCCTTTTCCTTTAACTGAGCTTCGAATCTTTCTCTTTGATCAATCGGATCATTTAGCTCAGTAAATGCATTTGCATGCTCTCTAGCTACAATAAACAGTTCAAACCTATCTGTGAATCGAGGATCCTCAGGATTCTTTTTAGCTAGAGGAGAAATTTCAACTGGATGTCCATAAATAAAGGTAGGCTGAATTAGAAGTTCCTCAACCTTTTGCTCAAAAAATTCATTTACGATATGGCCATATTGCATATGTGCATTAATGTCGACACCGTGTTCTTTAGCTAATTCTCTAGCCTCTTCCACAGTCATTTCCTTCCAGAAGTCAACACCCACATACTCTTTAATTGCATCTACCATATGGAGTCTTTTCCACTCAGGCTCTAAATTAATTGTATGCTCACCATATTGAACTGTTGTTGTTCCTAGTACATCTTTAGCTATATGAGCAATTACATTTTCAGTTAGGTTCATGATATCTTTATAGTCACCATATGCAGCATAAAGCTCTAGCATAGTGAATTCGGGATTGTGTCTAGTCGAAATTCCTTCGTTTCTAAATACTCGTCCAATTTCATAAACCTTTTCTAGGCCACCTACAATTAGTCGCTTTAAGTGTAGCTCTATTGCTATACGCATATAAAGAGTCATGTCCAACGCATTGTGATGAGTTATAAAAGGTCTAGCAGACGCCCCACCTGCAATTGAGTGCATAGTTGGAGTTTCTACTTCTAGATAACCTTGATCATCTAGATATCTTCTCATAGATTGAATGATCTTACTTCTTAAGATGAAAGTTTCACGACTTTCCATATTCATTATGAGATCTAAATATCTTTGTCTATATCTTTGTTCTACATCCTTTAAACCATGGTATTTTTCTGGTAGTGGCTTCAATGACTTCGTTAACAAATCGAAGGCACTGGCTTTTATTGAAAGCTCTCCTACTTTTGTCTTGAAAACTGTTCCCGTTACACCGACTATATCTCCAAGGTCGGCAGTATCAAAAACTTCATAAGACTCTTCACCAATTGCATCCTGTCTGATATAAAGTTGGATTTGTCCTGTAAGGTCTTGAATATGTGTGAATCCAGCTTTCCCCTTACCTCGCTTGGTCATAATCCGTCCAGCAATCGTCACTTCAACATTTTGTTCGTCTAACTCTTCCTTAGACTTCTCACCAAATAATGAAAGTAATTCCTTTGATGTATGTGTACGGTCAAATCGTTTTCCAAATGGATCTAATCCTTTTTCACGTAGCTTATGTAGTTTCTCTCTGCGGACTTTTAGCTGGTCATTTAACTCATCAAAACTCATTATTCTCACTCCAAGCACGTTTGTATATAAATGAATAAAACTGCCAGTAACGTACTGGCAGTAGGCAATCATCTTTATGGGTATTATAGGTTAGTCTGAAAGGGAAGTCAAACGGATTAGCCAACTTGTATCTTGTTTTCTTCGTTTGCTTCCACTAGTTCTATTAAATAAGTTAAAAGGACCACTAAATCATTACGCGTGTTACATTCATTAATTCCATTACGAACCTTTGCATTTCCAGGGATTCCTTTTAGATACCACGCTGCATGCTTACGCATTTCTCTAACAGCCACACTTTCACCCTTTAAGGCAATTAGTCTATCTAAATGTAAAATACAAACATCAATCTTCTCACGTACTGATGGTTCTGGCATTAACTCACCTGTTTCCAGGTATTTAACTGTCTGATAGATCATCCAAGGATTACCTAAAGCTGCACGGCCGATCATAACACCATCTACTCCAGTTTCGTCTAACATTCTCTTAGCATCCTGTGGTGTTTGTACATCTCCATTCCCAATGACAGGAATAGAGACAGCTTGCTTAACTTCCTTAATAATATCCCAATTAGCATGACCCTCATACATTTGAACACGTGTACGACCATGAAGTGCAACTGCTTTACCGCCTGCACGTTCAACAGCTCTAGCATTTTCAATAGCATAGATGTGGTTCTCATCCCAGCCCATTCTCATTTTAACAGTAACTGGTTTATCCACTGCGTCTGCTACTGCCGCCACCATTTCATAGATCTTATTAGGATCTAGTAGCCACTTTGCACCTGCATCACATTTTGTGATTTTTGGTACTGGACAACCCATGTTAATATCAATGATATCTGCAGTTGTATTTTTATCAACAAACTTAGCAGCTTCAACTAGTGTTTCTTTTTCTCCACCGAAAATCTGTAGGCTTAGTGGCTTTTCTTGTTCGTCAATATAAAGCATTCCCATTGTTTTAGCATTTTTATATAGAATGGCTTTATCACTGACCATCTCTGCACAAACAAGTCCAGCACCAAACTCCTTGACCGTTAAACGGAAAGCCGCATTACAAACTCCAGCCATTGGGGCAAGGACAACTTGATTTTTAATCTGAATGTCTCCAATTTTCAACATGTTTCTTACCTCCCCTAATCTTCAGCTGGTTTTAATTCCTCTAACGTTATATTTAGTGCCGAAGCAACATTTTGAATAAGTTCCTGACTAGGCAAACGATTTCCTCTTTCAACTTCACCAAGGACTGATACAGAAATGCCTAAGTCTTTTGCAAACTCTTCTTGGGTATATCCCTTTAGCTTTCGAAAAGCTCGAATACGTCTTCCCCATTTCTCCGCTTCCATAATCTAACACCTTCTCTATCTGATAGTTCCTCATAAATGTTTAGGATACTTTTATCACGTATGACTAACTGTTGATCGATTTCTATTAACGGAACGATCACAAATGCACGTTCATCCATTCTAGGATGGGGTACAATTAAATCTTCTGTTTCAATATTCTCTTGGTTATAGAGTAAAATGTCAAGGTCTAACGTTCTCGGCCCCCACTTAATCTCCCTATTTCTCCCAAGTTGAGATTCCACTCCTTGTAGGGATGACAATAGTTGTAATGGTGATTTCTTGGTATAAACTTCTATTACCATATTTAGAAATGACTCTTGTTCCAAATAACCAACTGGATCTGTTTCATAAATTGATGAATAACTGATAAGCTTGATATCGTGTTCTTGTATAGCAGATATTCCCGCTTTTAAATAAGTTGTACGATCTTCGATATTTGAACCTAATGCTATAAATACTCGGTTCATTTTCTACCTCTAGTCAAACTTACACTTACAGATTTATAGTAACCCCGTATTGGTGGATCTGGTTTAATAAATGTAATTGTACACTCTTCAACTTTTAGAAAGACTGTAAGAATCTGATGACAAATCTCCTCTGCCACGGCTTCTATTAATTGTTTTGGTTCCCCCTCCACAATACTCTTACATAAGTTATAAACCTCAGCATAGTTTACAGTATCCTCTAAATCATCGCTTTTCCCTGCTTTCGAGAGGTCCATAGACAAAGAAAGATCAACTACAAAGCGTTGACCAAGTTTGGTTTCCTCTGGCAGTACTCCGTGATATCCGTAAAACATCATTTCATGAAGCTCAATTTTATCGATTTTCCTCTCCCCCTTTGCCTACAAGTACATCCATAACTTTTGACATCCTAGATATAGCAACTACATCGTGAACACGCATGATATGACAACCCTTAATTATGCCTTGGCAAACCGTTGCTCCAGTTCCTTCTATTCTTTCATTAGCTGGTACATCTAAAATCTGACCAATAAATGATTTCCTTGAGGTTCCAAGTAAGACAGGATACCCGAGTGCAACGATTTGATCAAGATTTTGAAGTACTTCTATATTCATGTTGAAGTCCTTTGCAAAACCAATACCCGGATCCAAGATAATCTGCTCATCCTTAACCCCTGCAAATTTTGCAATCGAAATACTCTCCATTAGGTCAGATGTAATATCCTTCATTAGATTCCTATAATTCTTATTATCTCTATTATGCATGAGAATAATAGGTACTTGAAAGTGTGCAGCAACCTTAGCCATATTAGGGTCTGCCTTCGCTCCCCATACATCATTAATTATATGTGCACCCGCTTCTATAGCCTGTTTAGCCACTTCAGCTTTATATGTATCAATTGAGATTGGAGCATCTATTTGTTTAGAGAGTTGTTCAATTACAGGTATGGTTCTTTCCAATTCATCAGAAAGTGATACCTTTACTGATCCAGGTCGGGTAGACTCTCCACCAATATCAATAATATCAGCACCTTCCTGAATCATTTTACGTGCTCGCTCTACCGCTCCTTCTATGGTTGGATAACTTCCACCATCTGAAAATGAATCCGGTGTAACATTCAAAATCCCCATGATATACGTTTTCTTGTTAAAATCTAATGTTTCATCATTTCCTTTTGTTCTATTAATTACAATTGTAGACAATTTATTTATCCTCCATCTGGTTCATTGTTGCTAGAAAAGATGTGTAGTGACGATATTCTTTTTGCAAAAGTTCAGCTATGGCATTTGTAGTAGGCTCATAAGACTGACTTCCTATGTGCGTAATAGAGAAGATTTCTTGTATGGAGTTTGTTGCAAATACTTCATCACTTGAAAGAATGTCTTCTTTCATATAAAAACCTTCCTCAACTTTAATCCCTTTTTTATTAAGTAGTTTTTGCACAAAACGCCTAGTAATACCATTCAATATTCCCGTATCAATATGAGGTGTATACACAACCCTATCTTTTACCCAAAAAAGATTAGATACAATTCCTTCAGCAAGAAAACCTTCCTTTGTTAAGAAGATTCCTTCTTTATCAGAAGCTTGTCCAATCTCTCTCTTTCCCAGAATATTATTTAAATAGTGGTGGGATTTTAGGCGATATCTTCCCTCGGGTGTATTACGTAATGTTTCAAGGAAAACGCCTTCCTTTTTATTTGCAAGTTGAGGAATCGATTTTATATAGATAATGGTAGTCGGAGCTTCATAGGTTTCCATTGGTAACCCAAGAGAGCTAGGACCTGCTGATACATTCAGGCGAATGTAGGCATCTTTTAAATTATTTTTTACGAGGAGGTCATTCACAGCATCTAGGATCTCCTCATTGGTAACATTCCATCTTATATCAAGTTCCGTTAAGCCTTCACGCAAACGTTCCATATGGTCATTAAACAAAAAAGCATGGCCTTGATATACTCGAAAAGTTTCAAATAAACCAAGACCATACATAAACCCATGATCAAATATTGATATTAGTGCTTCTTCTTCTTTTATAATACGGCCATTTATATAGATGTACATGCAGTTGTTTTTTGTTTTCCTCCATGAAGATCAATAAAATTTTGTAATAGTTTTTTACCAGCAGATGTCATGATGGACTCTGGATGGAATTGGACACCTTCTATAGGAAGGTCCTTATGTCTAATTGCCATAATTTCTCCTTCTTCAGTCCAAGCTGTCACCTCTAATACTTCTGGTAACGTTTCTTTTTTTACTATTAATGAATGGTATCTAGTAGCTGTAAAAGGCTCTTCTACCCCTTCGAAAATTGTTTTTCCATTATGCGAAATAGGAGAGGTCTTTCCATGCATTAAGCGATCTGCACGAACCACATCTCCACCAAAAACTTGAGCTATCGATTGGTGTCCAAGGCAAACTCCGAATATCGGAATCTTTCCTGCAAAGTACTCAATTGCCTCTAAGCTAATCCCAGCTTCATTCGGACTACATGGTCCTGGTGAAATCATAAGAAATGTTGGATTTAATTCTTCAATTTCTGAAATGGTGATTTGGTCATTTCTCTTCACTATAAGTTCTTGTCCAAGCTCTCCTAAATATTGTACAAGGTTAAAAGTAAATGAATCATAGTTATCAATCATTAATATCATACTATTCTCTCCTCCGCTAAACTTGTTCTACTACTCTCTTCTGCTCTGCTACTTCCTTTGACTTCCATAAAGCTTTTGCTTTCTTAAGCGATTCCTTGTATTCAGAGATAGGGTTAGAATCAATCACGACTCCAGCACCTGCTTGGATATGGGCTATACCGTCCTTTACAAGCATCGTTCGAATCGTTATATTTAACTCCATATCCCCATTATACCCAATCCAGCCTATAGAGCCAGTATAAATACCTCTTCTTACCGGTTCAAGTTCTTCAATGATTTCCATAGTCCTAACTTTCGGTGCACCAGTAATTGTCCCACCTGGAAAAACTGCGTCAATGACATCATATGCATCGTAGTGATCAAATAATGTTCCTTTTACATTCGATACAATATGCATGACATGAGAGTACCGTTCAATCACCATAAACTCGTCTACTTCTACAGTCCCATATCGGCATACTTTACCCAGATCATTTCTCTCTAAGTCTACTAGCATCACATGCTCTGCTCGCTCTTTTTCATTTTCAATGAGTTCAGAAGCTAACTTTTCATCCTCGTGCTCATCTTTACCTCTTGAACGGGTTCCAGCGATAGGTCTAGTGCTAACCTGATCACCTTGTTTTTTTACGAGAAGCTCCGGTGATCCACTTACAATCTGAAATTCAGGTGTATATATATAGGCCATATATGGTGATGGATTTATACTCCTTAATGCTGTATATACATCTATTGGCTCTACTAATAGAGACTGCGATTGCCTAACCGATAGATTTACCTGGAAGACATCTCCTTGACTAATATAATTTTGAATCTTTTCGACGGCTTGTCTAAACTCTTCTTCTGTAAGTGAAACATCTATTTTCTCACAATCTACTTTAATGGAACTATGTTCATGTTCTTTAGCAGAATTATTGCCTTCCCAGATAGATTCTAGAGTCTGAAGTTTCTCTTGTACTAGTTCATCTGTTGAATGAGAGTCCATGCAGGCTATTATATATAATAATTCCTCGTGATGATCATACACAAAAAGGTCATTATATAGTAAAAAGTATAAATCTGGTATCTTTAAGTCATCTAATGATTCACGCTGAAGGCGTTCAATATATCTCACATAATCGTAGCTTATATAACCAATGGCACCACCTTGAAAAAAAGGAAGTTCTGAATTCATTTCCACTTGAAATTTCTTCATCCAATCCTTCATTAGATGTAGAGGATTTCCTGTATATTGTTCTGTAAAGTTATCTCCTGTAATCTCGAGTGTTCCATCCTTACCATTTAGAATAGCTATTGGCTCCAAACCAAACATACTATATCTTCCGCCTCTTCCACTTTCCAGTAGAGCGTGATATTCATAGTCTCTGCTTACTTGTTGAAAGCGAGGAAACCAATCATTTTTCTCTATCTTTATTGTTTTATAAAACGGATAGCTCTTACTCATTCAAGTCACGCTCCTTTACAATACTTCTATAATACATCATTCCCTATGTCTTAACATTATTTTCGGTTGTTTTTTTATTTCCACTTCACGCCAGCCTATTAGCGTACAAAATAAAAAAAACAACCATATTTCAGGTTGTTTTTAATCTATTCTTCAAATTGATATAAAGGTGTACTTAAGTAGCGCTCACCATTACTCGGGATAATGGCTAGAACCTTTTTGCCCTTGCCTAACTCTTTGGCTACTTTTAACGCTGCAAAGATCGCTGCTCCTGAAGAAATCCCACCTAGTAGACCTTCTTCACGCGCTGCACGTCTCCCATACTCGAAAGCTTCTTCATTTTTCACATGAACAATTCCATCGTAGAGCTTAGTATCTAGAATTTCAGGTATGAAGTTTGCTCCGATTCCCTGAATCTTATGAGGACCGGGCTTTCCACCAGCTAAGATAGGGGAGTCTGCAGGTTCAACAGCATATAATTTTATATTTGGATAATGCTCCTTCAATACAGAGCCTGCTCCCGTAATCGTCCCACCTGTGCCAATTCCAGAAACAAATGCATCTAATTGTTCTCCCATTTGCTTTACAATCTCAGGGCCAGTTGTTAAACGATGTACTTCGGGGTTTGCTGTGTTTTTAAATTGCTGAGGCATGAAGTATCCCTTTTCCTTGGCTAACTCCTCTGCCTTTTTAACAGCACCGTTCATCCCCTCTGGACCAGGTGTTAATACTAATTCTGCTCCATACGCACGTAATAAATTACGTCTCTCTATACTCATAGTTTCAGGCATTGATACAATTAGCTTATAGCCCTTTGCAGCAGCAACCATCGCTAACCCAATTCCAGTGTTACCACTAGTTGGTTCAATAATTGTATCTCCTGGCTTTAGTGTTCCATTCTTTTCAGCAGCTTCCACCATCGCTAATGCAATTCGATCTTTAACACTGCTACCTGGATTCATGAATTCAAGCTTTAAATAAACATCTGCCATATCCTCATCGACTAGCTTGTTTAGCTTTACTATTGGTGTTTCACCAATAAGATCTGTAATAGAATTTGCGACTCTCATTCTTCCACCCCTTAATCCCTAGTATTTTCATAGGTTTTATATTATAAAAATTAACAAAAGATGTTAGAATTGTCAATTAGTTTGATTGACCATAGAACCAATCTACTTCAATTTCATTCCAGAACTGCTCTGCCGTAACACGACCTTCTATTTGTCCTAAGGCTAGTTGTCTGCGAATGTGCTCTTTTACATCATCAAAAGAGTATTCTTTTCCTTCCATGATTTCATGAAGATAAAGAACTGCAAACTCCTCTCCCACCTGAACAGGACCTTCCCATGAGTTAACATTTAGACTACTTAAGACATCCTCATATTCAGCTGGTATGTACCCACTCTCAACTGTTACATACCCTAAATCTCCTCCCTGATTAGAGGTAAATTCATCAATTGATTTTTCCATTGCTAATACAGAGAAGTCAGATCCATTTTCTAACTCGGTGATCACTGTCTCAGCCTCTTCCTCGGTAGTAACCTTTATATGAGATAGATGGTAGGTTGTCGGAATATCATATAGACTTTGATTTTCTTTATAAAATTCCTCAACATCCTCATCAGGGATTACTACATCTTTAGTGAGCATCTCTTCTAAAAGAATGTTATATTCTATTTGTTTTCGTAAGTCTTCTTCATCAGCAATTTTCTCATTATCAATTGAGTTGTACATTGCTTTAATAATGGTCATCTCTTGCTCAATAAGATCTTCTGACACTGTAATATTATACTGATCAGCCAGCTGGTATATAACCTCTCGATTAACAATCTCTTTTAGTGTCTCTTTACCGTAAAGTTTTTCAAGTTGGTGAAGCCATTCTTGCTGAGTAATATTCTTCTCACCAATGGTCGCAACAACCTCATCAGTAATACTGGCTGTAGCTACTGTTGCTGGAATCTCTACCTGTTCTTGATTTCCCTTTAACCACATTCCAATCGTTAAACAGTTTGTAGCTACTAAGGTAAAAACAATAACCCAAATTGATTTATTCGCCACAATCAACTCTCCCTACTCATCTAGTCTTTTGGTAACAAGGAAATGAGTTCTTCTTTATTTAGATGGTACATTTCATTACAAAAGTGACATTGGGCTTCTGCTTGACCCTCTTTTTCAATCATATCTTCTATCTCTTCTTTTCCAAGACTCTTTATTGCACTTTCTATACGTTCTTTTGAGCAATGACATTCAAATGAGATTGGCATTTTATCTAATACCCTAACTTTCCCCTCACCTAATACCTCATCCAATATTTGTTCAGGGGTCAGGCCCTTTTGAATGAGCTTGGATATAGGCTCAATCGTACTAAGTCTTTTCTCAATATAATCAATGGTTTCTTCACTAGTTCCGGGTAGTAATTGTATGATAAATCCACCTGAAGCTAATATACTGTTATCAGGATTTACAAGTACCCCTACCCCTACAGAAGAAGGAACCTGCTCAGAAGAAGCAAAATAGTAGGTAAAGTCCTCACCAAGTTCTCCTGAAATAATCGGAACCTGCCCTGAGAAGTGGTCACGTAATCCTAAATCTTTTACAACAGTCAGGTTGCCTTCTGTGCCCACTGCTCTAGCCACATCAAGCTTTCCTTTGCTATTTAAATCAAAATGCACATGTGGATTTGTTACATACCCACGGACATGTCCCTTCCCATCACTATCAACAATAATCGCACCAATTGGTCCTTTTCCTTCTATCTTGATGGTAAGCTTATCATTACCTTTAAGCATTGCTCCCATCATTACTCCAGCAGTCATTGCCCTTCCTAAAGCGGCTGATGCTGTAGGCCATGTATCATGACGTTTCTGTGCCTCACTAACCGTTTCTGTTGACCTTACCGCAAACGCTCTAACTTGGTTATCATAAGCGAGTGCTCGTATTAAATAATCTGACAAAATAATTCTCCTCTCTATTCAGTCATTCTTTGGTTGCGTACATAAATCATTTGTAAACCCTTTAGAGTTAAGAATGGATCTATTACGTCTATTAAATTGGACTCTTTTGCAATTAAGGATGCAAGTCCACCTGTTGCAATCACCTTAGGATTTGATTGTGTCTCTTCCTTCATTCTTTTCACAATACCTTCAACCTGGCCAACATAGCCGTATACAATTCCAGCTTGCATCGCACTGATTGTGTTCTTCCCTACTATCGCTTCCGGTCTAGTAATTTCAATTCTCGGTAGCTTAGCTGCTCTAGAATATAAAGCTTCAGTTGAGATGTTTATTCCGGGAGCAATGGCCCCCCCCATGTATTGCTTATGTTCATTTATGTAACAGTAAGTAGTTGCTGTTCCAAAATCTACGATAATCAAAGGACCACCGTATTGAGCAATTCCTGCCACAGCATTAACTATTCGGTCTGCTCCTACCTCTCTTGGATTTTCGTATTTAATATTAAGACCTGTTTTAATTCCAGGCCCTACAATAAGAGGTGAAATTTTAAAATACTTCAGACACATCTTTTCTAGTGAGAACATAATCGGTGGAACCACTGATGAAATAATAATCCCTTTAATATCATGAAATGTGATACTTTCATGAAGTAGGAGGGCCTTAATGAGCATAGCGTACTCATCTTCCGTTTTATTTCGGTTCGTTTCAAACCTCCAGTGATGCTTTAATACATCATTCTCGAAGACACCTAAAACTGTATTTGAGTTTCCTACATCCAATACAAAAATCATGGTTTTCACCTACTATTGTTTCTAAATATTGATTAAATTAACCTACCTTCATCTTATCATAAGAAGATGATAAGGACATATAAGGAACTCTGTATATTTGGGGTTATTCCCCCGGGGTGGAACCGGATAAACTTCATATCTCCAAACCATTAAAGTATATATACAATACAATCTAAAGCAAAGCTAATGAAAAAGAAGCTAGGGTTTCCCCTAACTTCTAATTATTTATTATCTTCTTCTTTTTTCTCTTCTTCTTTAGGCTCTTCTTTTTTTGTATGAATATTAACTTTAAGTTCTTCTGTTGAATCACTCTTAGTTATAACCGTTTCAGGACGATCCGGAAGTGTACCCTTTTCAACGAGATGCTTAATTTGTGCAGCATCTAGAGTTTCTACTTCAAGAAGAGTTTTAGCGATTAGCTCTAGTTTATCACGGTTTTCAGTAAGGATTTGTCTTGCCTTTTCATAGCTTTCCTTAATGAAACGTTGAATTTCTAAGTCGATTTCATAAGCAATCTTATCACTATAATTTTGCTCATTATGAATATCTCTACCTAGGAATACCTGACCACCTTGAGGTTGACCAAACTGAAGTGGTCCAAGTTTATCACTCATACCATATTCAGTAACCATTTTACGTGCAATACCAGTTGCTCGTTGGAAGTCATTGTGTGCTCCAGTACTTACGTCACCGAAAACAATTTCCTCCGCTACACGACCACCAAGTAATCCAGTAATCTTATCAAGTAGTTCAGGCTTAGTCATAAAGTAACGATCTTCCTTAGGAAGCATCACTGCATAACCACCAGCTTGGCCTCTTGGTACAATCGTTACCTTATGTACCATGTCAGCTTCGTCAAGAACGACACCAATAATAACGTGACCAGCTTCATGATAAGCAACTATATTACGTTCTTTTTGAGAAACAACTCGACTCTTCTTAGCTGGCCCCGCAATTACACGGTCTGTTGCCTCATCGATATCGTCGGCCTCAATTACTTTTTTATTTTGTCTAGCAGCTACAAGAGCAGCTTCATTTAATAAGTTTTCTAGGTCCGCACCTGAGAAACCTGGTGTACGCTGTGCGATAGCCTTTAAATCAACATGTTCAGACAATGGCTTGTTTCGAGCATGAACTTGTAGTACTGCTTCACGACCTTTTACATCTGGGCGATCAACTGTTATTTGACGGTCAAAACGTCCTGGACGTAATAAGGCAGGATCTAAAATATCAGGACGGTTAGTTGCTGCTACAATAATGATTCCTTCGTTTGCACCAAATCCATCCATTTCAACTAGTAACTGGTTTAGGGTCTGTTCTCTTTCATCATGACCTCCACCTAAACCTGCACCACGTTGACGACCTACCGCATCAATCTCATCTATAAAGATGATACAAGGAGCATTTTTCTTTGCGTTTTCAAAAAGGTCACGAACACGGGATGCCCCGACCCCAACAAACATCTCAACGAAATCAGAACCACTAATAGAGAAGAACGGAACTCCTGCTTCTCCTGCAGCAGCACGAGCTAATAGGGTTTTACCTGTCCCTGGAGGTCCTACAAGTAGGATTCCCTTTGGAATTCGTGCACCCAATTCAGCAAATTTCCTTGGATCTTTTAGGAACTCGACGACTTCGACAAGCTCTTGCTTTTCTTCATCTGCACCCGCTACATCCTTGAAACGAACCTTTTTCTTTTCTTCACTATAAAGCTTAGCCTTACTCTTACCAAAATTCATCACACGGCTACCTCCGCCTTGTGCTTGATTTAATAAGAAGAAGAATAAGATAAAGATAATTACAAACGGAATGATAGACGTGAAGAATGTTACCCATCCACTTGTTTCTTCAGCAGGAAGTGGTTCTACATCCCCACCTTGTTCTGCTAGTGCATCAATACGCTCAAGCGCCTGAGGACTATTTGTTACATATGTAAGAAATGTTGTTTCTTCATCATAAGAATCTAATTTACCACGGATTTCATACACTCCGCGTTCTGGCTGGATAGAAATTTCTGCTACTTCTCCATCTTCTAGGTGCTGTATAAACTGGTTATATGTTAGCTGCTCTGTCTGTTGGTTTGTACCATTAAAAAAGCTAACTACACCTATTACAACTAAGAAAATTAATAAATAAAAGATAGTATTACGGAAGATCCGATTCATCCCTTACCTCCTCCCAAAACAAACAAACTATAGTAAATAGTACCATATGACATTAATGAATTACAAATTATTACCTTGAAAACATTGGATAGTGAAAATCGTTTAATTCTAACCTTCCAATTTTACGCTTTTGTATATACTTCTGGTTTTAGAATACCGATATACGGAAGATTACGATATCTTTCTGCAAAATCTAAACCATAACCAACCACAAATTCATCAGGTACAACAAACCCCACAAAGTCTGCTTTGATATCAACCTTTCTGCCAGTAGGCTTATCAAGCAGTGTAACAATCTTAATGGATTTAGCTTTACGATACTTAAATAATTCAACAAGATAGCTTAAAGTTAAACCACTATCAATGATATCTTCAATAATTAAGATATCTCTTCCTTCTACTGACGTGTTTAAATCTTTAATAATTTTAACCTCTCCGGATGAAACAGTAGAGTTTCCATAGCTAGAAACATCCATGAAATCCATTTCCAGATGAGTTTCAACTCTTTTAAGCAAATCCCCCATAAAGGGCATTGCTCCTTTTAAAACACCTACAGCTAGTGGAAAGCGATCTTTGTATTCATTTGTTAATACTTCACCTAACTCAGCCACTTTTTTTTGAATCTCTTCTTCAGCTACCAGTACCTTCTCAATCTCATCATGCATGCTTTTGGTCCTCCTAGAAGTTCATTACCTTGTATAGAATAAAACTGTATACGACGACTTATTCATATCATTTGTTTCAAACCTTGATTTTTTTAGCCCAGGTACCCACAAGATGGCTCCTTCTTGGTCCTCTATAATCGGCCAAGTATCTCGCTCTATAATCGGTACTTTTTCATCAATAAAAATATCCTTTATTTTTTTAGATCCATTGGTTCCCTTTAATTGTATTTTGTCACCTTGTTGACGATTTCTTACAAGTAAAGGAAAGGAAATTGTCGCAGAATCCAACACCAGCATAGAATTATTGATGCTAGATGGATATTGATGATAAGTTTCCGACCATATCTTTTGGTTTTCTGGAAGTAACACCTTGTCCTCATTTCCCAAAAAATAAGTGTATGTACTTACTGTTTCCTCTTTAAAAGTAAAAATACAGTTATTATAAGAACGCCTAATAATTAATCCTTTTGGGAAGTTTAAAAATCCTGAGGGGTGCTCACTCTTTGCTAATTTTAAGATTTCTTCGATATGTAAAAAGCTTAAAGAGCTAGGTAAATGAACATAAAGATAGTTTAATATTAGTTGAAGTCCCCTTCTTTGTAAAGGAATAGGCAAAACCAAAAGCTCTCCGATTGAGATTTCTACATGGTTATCTTTTTTCTTTTTTATAACTGTATTCATTCTGTCTCTTGTTAATGCCTCTAAAAAGAGTTCGTCCTCTAATTGTCGTTCACTAAATTGTTGAAATAACGTATGTACATTAGGGTTCTCTTGTTTTAAAAAAGGTAGCATGTTTTTTCGAAATCTATTTCTTGTATATAGATCTTTTGAGTTTGATGGATCAAACCGCGGTTGTAACTTATGTTTATCACAGTACTTTAGTATTTCTTCTTTTGTTACTACTAAAAATGGTCTTATGATATATGCTTTGCCAAATGGCCGCTTGGGCTGAATTCCTGTAACTGCCTTCCCAAGTGCTCCTCTGACCAACCTCATTAAAATGGTTTCAATTTGATCATCACCATGCTGGCCTAGTGCTAAATGGCTAGCCTTATACTGATTCATAACATCTTCATAGAAGTGATATCTGCATTCCCTTGCTGCTTGTTGACTTGATATGCCCTTTTGCTGCCGATATTCTTCAACGTCTACTTGTTTTGTTTCACATTGAATATTCATTTCCTCACAAAACTCTTGAACGAACCGCATTTCATCAGCAGATTGTTCCCCTCTGAACATATGATCGATGTGTGCCGCAATGACATTGTATCCTTTGCTTTCCCTATGTAATGCTAGATAATGAAGTAAAGCAAGGGAATCAGGACCACCAGATACCCCTACTACAATTGTAGCATTTGCTTCTAAAAGCTTATGTTTAGTAATAAAACGCTGAACCTTTTCTTTCATATTCCACTCGTTCCCAATTCTATTAAAAATAATCTACCTTAAACTATCGTACCACTCCTTATAATAACTGACCATAAATATAGAGTAGATATGCTAATAGCAGAAACATAATAATTAAAACTGTTTCAATATAACCTGTTTTACTTTTTGTTTTTGGCTTTTTGACAACATGTATAGGATCTGGCTTAACTGGTTTACTTTGTTTTAAAGGCTTGCTCGCTCTTCGTTGTTTTACCTTTGGAATCACTGGAGTGGTTGAGTTACTCGCCTTGCTCATTAAATGGACAAGGTCTTTTCTCATTTCGATAGCTCTTTGATATTTTCCACCAATCGCATTCATAAGAACATCTTGATATTTATGAAGAGAAGGGGTTGTCTGAATAATCCGTTTCAGTTGCTCTGAGTTATTTGGCTCCTTCTGGAAACGCTTTGGAATAGCCGCATTAATCATAATCATTGCTACTGCAAAAAGATCATATGATGGTTCTGCTACTCTTGATCCCATGCCCCAATATCCTCGATCAAAAAACTCAGTAAATTCTTTTATAGACCTTCCTTGTAGCGTAACACCACCCACATCTAACCATCGTATCTGGGGAGGTGGCCCCGCTACCAATAGATTGTCCGGCTTTAAATCGCCAAATACCCATCCTGCTTCATGCAGTTTATCTAAGTCCATTAAAAGTTGAGAGCATAGAATGCCTGTCCATTCTTCTCCTCGATTTTCTATAAATGTAATGAAATTCTCTCCCTTTACATATTCCATTACATAAAAAGGGACTGTTATGCCAAGCTCTGGGCGATACCAATCATCGACATCTAGCAAAGAAGGTCCTAGGTTATGCTCCTGGACCTTCGAAAAATGCTTAAGTACATTTACCTCTGAGGTAATTGACATGCTATTATCACTCAGTTTAATTGCAACCAAACCACTTGTACTACTTGCTAGATACACATAGCCATTTGCACCATAACCTAATGCTTTTAATATTCGATAGGACTCTCTATGCCATTTCCCTGTTATAACAGTTCCTGAAGATGCTCTACATGCCTGATTCTTCGAGGTATTGTTCATCACGGGAAATCAGGCTCCTTAATGATCGTTTCTTTCCAAAATGTGATAGTGCTTCACGTAAAGCTGGACCAGTAGGGGTAATTCCTCCAGATGTCAACTTAGGGAACACAGAAGTTAATGTTTCAAGCTTTGGAGTCCAATCTAGTATTTTTTCTACTTCTTTCTTTTTCCCAGGAAATACGAATACAGAGAATCTATTATCACCCATTCTTGCATTCAGGCTGAGTGATAGATCTAGTAATGCTTCTTTGACGGTAGGTAGCTTATTTTTCATACTAGCACTGGTATCTACTAGCACTAGCACCTCTAGCTCAACCGTTTCCCCTAACTCATCAACCACTTCCATAACTTCACCTCTTTTTTCGGGAGGTAGCTCTTCCATGGATGTTTTGGAGCCAAGTATTTGCTGTAGTTCTTTATTTACAACACCTTGTAGTGTTTGTGTCATTGCTTTTCGTGTTACCATTTGGACCGTTTGAGAAAGTTGTTGTGAATAGACAATCTGGCTAACTCCTCCGCCAGACATTGCAATTCCTTCTATTTCTTCCATTCCCTTTTCTTCAATTGTATCTTCTTCCATTACACCAATTACATTTACAGTGATTCCTTGTTCCTTAGCTAAGGCTGCCATTGCAATAGGATCTTCTCCCTGGTTTGAGCAACCATCAGTGATTAATAGAATCTGCTTTAGAGTACCTTTTTTCAAGTTTCATCCCCTCCTCAATAATGTATTACCATCATGGACGAGCGGAAGAGGTTTTATACGTTTCTATTAATAAATTATACGAAAAACTAGTAAATTATAATCAATCTAAGCGGATGCATTTCCTTTTTTGCGTTGAAGTGAGATGGCCGCCCATCTTGGAAGATTTCGTTTTACTTTTGCTACTACAATTGTCATGTCATCCTCAATTTGACCACCTCTTGAGCGAATTACCTCTTCCATGATAATGTCAGCTACCTCTTGTGGGTCATCTGTTTCTAGCTCATTAATCTTTCTCTTCATCCACATATCATAGTTTTCAACATGTTTAGGCCCTTCAAATATTCCGTCACTCATCATAATGAGCAAATCTCCAGCTTTTAACTGTTCACTTACTACATCTACATCAAACTCTTGTATAATTCCCATTGGTAAATTACTAGCTTCAATCTTAATTACCTTTTCTCCCCGTTTTACAAAACTTGGTGTTGAACCAATTTTAAGGAACTTTGAGTTTCCATCTTGTAAATCAATCATTGCTAAATCAAGTGTAGTGAAAATTTCATCTGTTGTTCTTAAAGCTAATACAGAGTTTACAGATTTAATGGCAACCTTTTCTTCAATCCCACTCTTGAGTATTTTTTGAAGAAGAAGCAGGGTTTCATTACTTTCAAGATGTGCTCTTTCTCCGTTACCCATTCCATCACTTATAGCAATAGCATACTTTCCAGCACCTAGTTCAATAGTCGAATAACTATCTCCCGAAACAAAGCCCCCCCCCATTGCAGCATTAGCAACTCCGGTTTCAATTACATATGTTTTCGCTGAACCAAAGCTTACATGACAGTTTCCATTGGGATATGCTGAACATTCTTCGCGTTTTACCACGATCGTCTCTTGCATGATATCTGATAGAATTGGTGCAATGATTTTTTCACATTCTCCTCTTCCGTTGCAATAAGGAATACTCATCTCTATATCCACATTCCCTTGCTCAAGGCTATAAATATCCGCATGGCCGATTTCAATTCCAAACTCTCTTAATGCATCTAGTATTTGTTCTTCCTGAATAGTATGATTTTCTCTTTCACGTTGAATTTCTTTTGCAAAATCCCCCATTACTTGAGACACACCTAATAGTTGATCCGCAACTAAACGTCGACTGTCTTTTACTTGTCTTTTTAATTTTTTATTAGCTTGATAGAAAGTTAATTCATGCTGAATGGCATCAATTACCTTTGTAGACTTTACACAATACTTGTCCCATTCTCTTTGAAAATTAACATTTCGGTTAATTGTAAATTCTTCAGATTCTTTCATAATCTTGTGCATATGCTCATATGTTGTAGTAAAGTTCTTTGACCAACAAAACTCTTTCTTAAAGCAGGCTTGACATGTCTTTTCAGTTACGTTGCTTAGAAAGTAGTCAATTTCCTTTTCATCATCCTTATCCTCCTGGTTAATTCCATATTGAGAGAAACTACTAGAAAGTGCCTGGAAAACACTTGAAAACTGCTCAACACGATTGGCAGTAACATCTCTTATTTTTCTCAAGTACTGTTGCTGTTCTGCTGAATGTTCAGCAGTTCCTGGAATAAATCGTGCTACCTTTGATATCAGTGACTGTGGAGTTACTAAAAATAAAGCAATTGCAAGTAACGATTCAAAAACTGTATTCAACAGAGTACTTTGATCTGTACCATATAAACCAATTAACAATGTCCCAATTAATAACCCAATTCCAACACCAAACTTTTTTCCCTCTTTTAGAAGTCCTCCGAGTAATCCTGAAAAGGCAAGTAAACTCATCTGATATAAACTCGCAACGTTTGCCAAACTAAGGATTAATCCAGTTACGACACCAACTGTTGAACCCACCGTAGCTCCAGCACAAAACGCGAAGATTAACACTAAATATCTTGAAAATATATGTTCGATTGACAAATCATACAATGTCCAGCCCATCGTCCCCGTTAGGATCGAGGCTAGTAAGATGATTAAAGAAATCATCTCTTCTGTCTTTAGAGCCTGCTTTCTTCTCTTCATACTAATAAGTGGCACACTCTGTAAGAAGATCATAGTTAAGATGAAGCTAAGACCTGCTTCAACAGCAACCATTGATAAGTGGTATAAAGAGAAACCTCCTGAGGTTACAGCTGTAAAGATAAGATTTCCAGCCAATACTGAGCTAAAAACGATATACGGAAGAGCTTTTACCAGGGATGCATTGAATCTAGTAATAATTAACCGAATGGCTAAGAAAAGTAAAATTGTAGCTAATACAAGTCCACTTTTTTCGAATCCAACGGTTGCCGCACCAGCTACTAGAGAAATCATCGCAAGAATGGACTTGTCCCTTTTCATGGTAAAAACTGCTGCAAAATATGGTAGTGCAAACGGCATGATTTGTTCTAAAATTAAGGCTCGTCCCAGAAGAAAACCAATAAACATGAGAAGTAAACCCTTTTGAAATAATATACTTTCAACCTTAGCTTGTAGCTTGGTTAGTTCATGAGACAAAGAATTTTGCACTCGATCTACTATTGTTACTTGTGCAACCGCTTCTGTAACATTCCTTCCAGTTTCGTGCATAATATCTCCCCCAGCGAATATAGTTGTTTGTAATTATATCGAATCTTTTTCTAGTATTTTGTCAAAAGAACAAGACAAGCTATATAAATCGTTCGACTATTTTCACTTAAAGAGAACACAATTTGGGGGATTTTTTATAATCTAGTAAACTTTTAAATAGAACGGGTGTTTTGAATACAACAAAAAAACTGTATCTTTTATAAAAAGATACAGTTTTTTTTGATAGCGGCGGAGGGAGTCGAACCCACGACCTCACGGGTATGAACCGTACGCTCTAGCCAGCTGAGCTACACCGCCAAGATTTAATTAAGGCACATTTGCTATATTACAACCGTTCTCGAAATAAGTCAATAAAGATTTGTCGAGAAACAACGAAAAGAACCAAAACAAGAAAAAATGTCGGAATATCTTTGGTATACCGAAAAGCGGAAGTGCCCTGGTTAGCCCCGACAGGTAAATGTTCTGAAGAGAAGAAAAGGCGCTCTTCCCTTTTATTCTCTTCAGGTTATTTAACCCAGAGGGGCTGGGCACTGCAGCTAGACAACAACAACACCGAAAAGCGGAATTGCCTCGTTCAGGACCGAAAAGCAAATGTTCCTCAACAAAGAAAAGGTGATTTATCCTTTTATTTGTTGAGGGTTATTTGACCTCGAGGGCCTTGGCACTGTAGCTAGATACCACGAAAAGCGGAAGTGCCCTGGTTAGCCTCGACAGGTAAATGAAAAAAACAAACACAAAAAAGGAGCCGCAGCAGGGGCTCCCTTCGTTATAAATAGGACCATTCTTTTTTATATGTTAGTAATAGACAGCAATAATTATCCGCGTTTTGCCCCTCGTCCACCACGTTTTGACTCAGTGTGACGCTTAAGGGAAGATAAACGATCTTCACTATCCTTTAGAAAGCGATTCATCTTCTGTTCAAACGTTTCTTGCTCGCGTTGGTCTCGATAACCTCCACCTTGTCGGTTTGAATTACGTGGGCGTTGTGAGCTTGGTGGTCGTGATGAGCTAGTTTGAGGTGGTCTTTCTTTGGCTTTTTTAATTGAAAGCCCAATCTTTCCATCCTTCTCCACATTAATGACCTTAACTTCTACTTCATCTCCGACTTTTAAATGTTCATTAATGTCTTTAACATAGTTATCAGCTACTTCACTAATATGGACTAACCCAGTTGATCCCCCTGGCAGCTCCACAAACGCTCCGAAATTAGTAATTCCCGTTACCTTTCCTTGTAACTTGCTGCCTACTTCGATTGACATAAAAAAATTGCTCCTCCTTAGAATAAATCATAAATCAAATTGTTTTTATTATACCGAATCAGAAATTATAGTGTCAACAAGACTAATCTTCATCAGGTATGGAGAAAATGATTTCGTGATCCTCTGAAAGAAAATAGTCACGTCTTGCAATCTTCGCTATATATTCATCATCGTTAAGCTTTACAATTTCCTCTTCAAGCTTCACCTGCTTTTTTTCCATCCCTAGAAGCTCAGCTTGTAAATGATCTCTTTCTTCTAGTTTATTTTCATAAGCAGCAATTTGTGAAAGAAATGTTGAAATCATAATATAGCCTAGAATTCCGACAATCACACCAAACGCAGTTAATCGTCTGATTAAACCTCGTCGTCGATATAAAACGAGCTTTTCCCGTTGTTCTACAATTTTATGATAATCTGACTGGATCTGCTTGATCTTGTCGTTCTTAAAAGAATCCATGCTCGTTTTAAACCTCCTATCTGCGAAATTTACTCAGCCATTTCTGCCATATATTCTTGAAATTCTTTATTTTCATTAAAAATCCTGCTATTTTGTTTAAAAAGATTTTAAATTTTTTCGGTGTTAACTTCCAAATTAGAAGTCCAACCCATTTAAAAGGTGTGTAAATTACCTTAACAATAAAGATTGAAACCATCATTATTAACTTCCATAAACCTAGTAAAAAAACTAGTAGCAACTGGATTATATAGCGAATTGGATTAATTATCAATACTGTAACTAGCCTAGCAAAAAATTTATATGTTTTTACAACCATACTGATCAGTCTTTCTAATAAACTTTTATAGAAAGACTGAAAAAGGCTTTGATAAGCTGCAAATCCACATAATAAAGCAAGAAAAACATAAAATCGTAGTTCCCCTTCATTCACAACTAATAGTGTATAAAATATAATTAGGCCTTGAACAACCCAGAAGGCAATATCATTTAAAAAAACAAACCAGCTGGCACGAGTAGATCGCTTAAGAAAGCGACCATACGTGTCTAATGCTGCTCCTACCCAACTTCCCATGCCAAACATGGCAAGCATAGTATAAAATTGAACAGTCAAACTCATCGGAATAACTTGCTAAAGAGTCCTTTAGCCTTCTCCGCGTGCTGCTCATCTAAATAGATTATGTCGAATATTCTTCCTTTTATGGACACAATCCCTTTATCAACATCAAGGTTTTTCATTTGTAGACCTTGACCACGAATGGCCAGGATTCCCATTACAGTCTCAAGTAGGAACTCTTCATTATCAAAACTTTCTACCTGTTTTACACCTGTAATATCTAGCAAGCGTCTTCCTCTCATCACAACATCATGTTCAGGAGCATTTGTTTTGTTTTGTGTACCCATATCATAGTACTGACTCATATATTCCATCCCCCACAATTATCGACTTTGTAGTCATTATATGAGGAGATTTATAATTTAGAACAAGCTCCCTAATTGAGAATATTGTCAGTTGTAATTTTTTCTTCTTTTACTACCGTATATAACTGAGTAGCATTTTCCTTTTTTGTTGTCTCTTGTATAGAATCAATTTGGACAGTTACTAACTTTTGTCCAAAGCGAACCGTCAACATGTCCCCTACTTTTACGTTAGAACTAGCTTTTGCCTCGATACCATTTATTGTAATTCTTCCTTGATCTGCAACCTCTTTTGCTAATGTACGCCTTTTGATAAGCCTTGAAACTTTAAGAAATTTATCTAACCTCATTACTTTCCCCTTCTTTCTTTATTCTTTTTGCTTTGCTTCTTCCCAGAGTATATCTAACTCTTCTAGCGAAAGGGTATCAAGCTTTATTCCCTTTTCATCTGCTTGTCTCTCCATATACTGAAATCTATTTTTAAATTTATTGTTTGTTTGCATGATTGCAATCTCAGGGTCTATTTGATAAAACCTGGCAACATTCACTATAGCAAATAAGATATCCCCTAACTCCTTGGATGCTTTTTCCTTAGAAGAGTTTAGATCTAATTCTGCTTTAAATTCTTCAATCTCTTCATAAAGCTTTTCCCAAATCGGAGATGCTTCCTTCCAATCAAACCCTACCTTTGCTGCCTTCTTCTGAATAGCATTCGCTAGTAAGAGGCCTGGAAGGCTTTGAGGAATACCACTTAGGATTGATTCCTGATTGGTGTTCTTCGTTTCTTTCTTTTTAATTTCATCCCACAACTTTACTACCTCTGATGAATGTTCTGCCTTTTGTTCTCCAAAGACATGTGGGTGACGTCTAATCATCTTTTCTGTAACGGAACGGATAACATCTTGAATTGTAAACCAGCCTTCATCTTCACCAATCTGAGCATGAAGCATTACCTGTAGCAGTACATCTCCTAGCTCTTCGATTAAAT
Source organism: Bacillus mesophilus (assembly GCF_011008845.1). GTDB lineage: Bacteria > Bacillota > Bacilli > Bacillales > SA4 > Bacillus_BS > Bacillus_BS mesophilus. The sequence goes on from NZ_JAAIWM010000014.1 coordinate 23,783, forward strand.
GATCATCGTCTTCTTCATCAATTGCCTCTAGCACTTCATAAGCTTCCTCAATAATAAATGGCTTTAAAGATTGATGTGTTTGTTCTTGATCCCATGGACAACCACCAGGTCCTCTTAAGGCAGCAATTACATCTTTTAGTGATTGAAATTCCTGATACAATAAAGACTCCTCTTGAACAGGTGGAACATACACTGTCGTTAGATTGCTAATATTCATTCCATGATCCAATTCATATAAGGGAACCTTTTTGACTTCCTGTTTAGATGTTCCAGCTGCAGTCACAACAACTACCTCATATTCGTCTGGAAGTCGATTCATTAAACCTAACTTAACCTCTGAAGCAACAAATTGATCATATACCTGACATATAATCATATGTTGTTTAAGTTCAAGTTCTTCTGCTTTGAACGATGTACCATCCACTAGCTGAAACCCTTGAATAGGATCTATTTCTAAAGCTGTAAATAAAGGATCTAAAAAGCTACTTCCACCCTCAATGACAACCTGATAGCCTTGCGCTCGTTTCGCTAGTAAGAGTTCGACTGTCTTTTCAGCAACTAGAGGGTGGCCTGGTACAGCATAAAATACATCTTCCGTATGCGACTTCTTGCACAATATCTCGACAATTTCTTCATAAACAAGATGAAATTGGTCATGCTTTTCGTAAATATCATCAAAGCCTACTATTCGTTTTCCTTCCTGTTCTAACTCTGTTACAACAGGATGGTCCTTTGTTCTAACATACAAATTAGGACATTCTTGTATTCTCTTATACATTTGTACTGTCAGTTGACCTAATTCACCAGCACCTAGTCCTAGTACGTATATAGTCGGTATAGACATGCTTTCTTCCTCCTTACCTCCGATTAATCTGTTTTAGCTTTTTATTCTTTTTTTTAAGATCGACCAATCTGAAATCTCATCCTTATTGAAAGTTCGCAAAGCAAGTATGAGTACTATAAAGGCAACGCCTCCCATTAAAGCAGCACTTATAGCAAAATAGGTACTCGTGATTCGACTCACTTCCATAGCAAACATCGTGAAAAATAACCACTCATACAATTTAACAAATATAAACATCAAAGCCCCGGCGATTACTATTTTGCCTAATAGTATAGGCTGTAGCATTTTTCCTCTCTTGAACACTCTATATAAAAGAATTAAACTACAAATTGCAATAACAAACACTGAGAGTACTGTGGCGATTGCTGCACCCATCGAACCATATAAGGGAACAAGCAGAGCATTCAAGATCCATTTTACCCCTACCCCCATTAAGATGAACCAAGCAGACTGCTTTATAAGCCCAAGTCCTTGTAGAATAGCTAATGCCGTTAGGGAAACAGATGTAAACAGAATTGAAATGACTAAAATAGACAAAGTTTGCGAGCCATTTATGTTTGTAAAAAGCATATGATTCGTATATTTCATAATTGCAATAAGACCGATTGTGGCTCCTGTGCCTACCACTAAACTTATTTTCAAAGCAATTCGAGCGTGTTTGAGAAGATGTGTGTGTTCACCATTCTGCTTTGCTTTAGCAATTGCAGGTACTAGAGATAATGATAGTGATGTTGCTAGTACTACACCGAGCTGAAGTAAAGGCTGACCTCTGTCAAAGACACCCTTGGACACCTTTGCCTCTTCTGAACTTAAACCATAATATAGTAATTGATTATAAAGTGTAAAAGAATCCACCATTTGCAGTAATACTAATGTTAGACCTGTTAAGCAGATCGCTAAGCTGTTTAGTATCAAATTTTTATATGGGAATCTCTTAATGTTATGTAAGGTGAAAATTGGTTTATACTGCTTTATACTTAGCCTCTCAATATTCCGCATTTGAAATATAAGTAGAATGGCTATTGCAGCAAAGCCTCCTGTAAGTGATCCAAAGACAGCACCCGCTCCAACCTCATATAAAGTAAATTCATGTAAAACAAGAAGATAAGCTACTATAATAATGGTTACAACTCTAATAAATTGCTCCGCTATCTGAGATAGTGCTGTTGGCAGCATATTCTCGTTACCTTGGAAGAATCCCCTAAGCACTGAAATAACAGGTATTAACAGAAAACTAAATGAAACCATTTCTATTGGTTTCTGAAGCATGCGGTCTCCCATCATATTAGCCACTTCGGAAGAAAATTGATATAGACCTATAAAGATTACCAGGCCTATAACCATGAGGAAACAAAAACTAATGGCAAGGATTGATTGTCTATCTAGAGATTGGCCACCTTTTTCCTCTAACATCATTTTAGAAATGACAACCGGAAATCCATATAAAGACAGAGCAAGGGCAATCCCGTAGAATGGATACACCTGCTGATATATGTAAAACCCAACATCACCAACAATATTTTGAAATGGAACCCGATAGACAGCACTTAAGATTTTGGATAAAAGACCCGCTACGGCAAGTAGTAAAGCTCCGTGCCAAAACGTTTGTTTTGAAGATTTAAGGACATTCATAGCAAGTTTCCTTTCATCTATAGTTGCGGATGTATTATAACATAAACCAGTATAATGTCCATTTATTAGTAGATAAGTGATCACTATAATAAGGAATGGGACAGCAGAAGAGTCTGCTGTCCCATTATTGTCTAATTATTGTTCCATTTGTCTAGCTAAGAATCCTGCTGCAGTTTCAACTGCTTTTTGTTCTACTTCACCAAGAGTTCCTTCTTTAGAAAGAATCACTACTGCTCCAATCGGATCACCATTTGCAACAATTGGTCCAATTGTGTAGGAAGAAATGGCTTCTTCATTACCTTCTAGAATGGCTACTTGCTTTTCTGAGGTTTCTAGAATGGAACCTCGGTCTTCCATAACCTTTTCAATATGCTCACTAATATTTTTGTTTAAGTATTCTTTTTTAGATCCACCTGAAACCGCAATAAATGTATCTCTGTCACAAATTAAAATCGTATGTCCTAAGCTATCATACAATGCATCTGCATATTCCCTTGCAAAGTCACCTAATTCGCTAATTGGTGAGTATTTCTTTAAAATCACTTCACCATCGCGGTCTACAAAAATTTCAAGTGGGTCTCCTTCACGAATTCGGAGTGTTCTTCTGATTTCTTTAGGAATTACCACACGCCCTAAATCATCAATTCGACGAACTATACCAGTTGCTTTCATCTTAAGATGCCTCACTTTCATTTGATGATTGATAAATCTTGGGTGATTACTTTTGTACAGTTATAATTACCAGTTTTGTATAAATCACCTTTTGTTGAGATTAGTATCCTACAGATGAAAAGTTATATACACCTACTAAGAAAAAATCACTAACTGGAATAAGTTACTAATGTCGAATTTACTTTTTTACGAGTGCAGATTTATGATCTAAAAGCTTTGGGATTTCAGTTAGTAATTGCTTGGCGGTTAGCAACCATTCTTCACTTTTTAACTTCTTTGTAGGCATCGTCATTTTGATCCTATTGTTTTCGAATCCTAAGTTTATATATGAGGCAATCTGTGTTGCCGTCATAAATAGCTCTTCGCCTTTTATTTTTTGTGTATCTTCTTCCGTCATGAGCATAACAATTTCCTGCTTAATATGTTTAATACTTTCAACTTTAGCTTGAGAAGCTAGGACTTTTAATTCGGTAATCTTTAATAAATAATCAACTTCTAGTGGATAGTCTCCAAAGCGGTCCATCATTTCTTCTTGAAGTTCTAAAATATCATCCATTGAAGAGACACCTTTAAAGCGTTTATATATTTCAATTTTTTGTTTTCCATCTTTTATATATTCCTCTGGTAAATAAGCATCGAGGTCCACATCAATTTCAACCGAAACTTCTTTCGTCTCTTCCTTTATACCCTTTCGAGCCTCAACTGCATCCTTTAACATCTGAGAATATAAGTCAAATCCAACAGAGTCAATAAAGCCATGCTGTTGTGCACCCAATAGATTTCCGGCTCCACGGATTGATAAATCTCTCATTGCGATTTTGAAACCTGAACCAAGCTCTGTAAATTCCTTGATAGACTGTAATCGCTTTTCAGCAACTTCAGTTAAGACCTTATCTCGCTTGTACGTAAAGTATGCATAAGCAATACGATTAGAACGTCCTACTCTACCACGAAGCTGATAAAGCTGAGATAATCCCATTTTATCTGCATCTGAGACAATCAATGTATTAACATTCGGAATATCAACACCTGTTTCAATAATTGTTGTGCTGACTAAGACATCTGCTTCCCCTTCTAAAAAGGTGAGCATAACAGATTCAAGTTCATTTTCATTCATCTTGCCATGAGCATAAATGATCTTTGCATCTGGTACTAGCATGGATAACTCATCCGCTTTTCGTTCAATATCTTCCACCCTGTTGTATAGGAAGTATACTTGACCACCTCTTGCAAGCTCCCGCTCAATTGCTTCTCTCACGAGTGCCCCGTTATATTCCATCACATAGGTCTGGACCGGAAAACGATTTTCAGGTGGTGTTTCGATGACAGATAAATCCCTTACTCCTAGCATGGACATATGAAGAGTTCTTGGAATTGGTGTAGCCGTTAATGTTAATACATCAATATTTGCTTTAAATTGCTTAATCTTTTCCTTATGAGTAACTCCAAATCGTTGCTCTTCATCAATAATGAGTAAACCAATATCTTTATATTGAACATCCTTTGATAAGAGGCGATGAGTACCTACTACTATATCAACAGTACCCTGCTTTATTCCTTTAATCGTTTCAGTTTGTTGCTTTCTAGATCTAAAGCGACTTAATAACCCAATTTCAATTGGGTAGTCCTGAAAACGTTCCTTAATGGTTTCATAATGCTGCTGTGCAAGAATAGTCGTTGGAACAAGAAAGGCAACTTGCTTACCATCCATAATAGCTTTAAAAGCTGCTCGAATAGCTACTTCTGTTTTGCCGTAGCCAACATCACCACATAAAAGGCGATCCATTGGTCGTTCACGTTCCATGTCCTGCTTAATTTCTTCAATTGATCGTAATTGATCATCTGTTTCTTGATATGGGAAGGAGGTTTCAAACTCCTGCTGTTCTGCACCGTCCTTAGTAAATGCATAACCTCTACTTGCTTCTCTTTCTGCATAAAGTTTAATTAAATCCTCAGCAATATCCTGTACAGATGACTCAACCTTGCTCTTTACCTTTTTCCATTCCGTACCGCCAAGTTTATATACCTTTGGTTCTTTTCCTTCAGATCCAACATATTTTTGAACTTGATCAATTTGGTCAATAGGGACATATAGTTTGTCATTGCCCTGATACTTGATATGGATATAATCTTTATGGTTACCATTGATTTCAAGTGTTTCAATTCCTAAATATTTACCAATACCATGGTTGATATGAACAACATAATCTCCGACCTTTAATTCGGAGTAGTTTTTAATTCTCTCAGCATTAGATAACTTCTGCTTACGCTGTGATCGTTTAGGAGTTTGCTTTTTAAATAATTCTTCCTCTGTAATTACCACTATTTTTTGCATCGGAAATTCAAAGCCATCATTTAATCTTCCTTGGATAATTTGGATACGGCCTTTAACAAAGGTATCGTTCTTCCCAATAGTTACACCATCGATATCATAATCAGCTAAGACTCGATCTAGTTTCTTAACCCGTTCTTCTGTGGCCCCAAGAAAGATAACAGCATACTGTGCCTTTTTCCATCGTTCTAACTCATTCTTCAATACATTAATCTGTCCATGAAACGACTGCATCGCTTTGCATGACATATTTACAATGTTTTGTGGGTTTGTATGAGGAACATGACGTAAAAAGAGTGACATATATAGAATGTTTTTCTTAGTCTGATGAAGGAGAGAGAAAAAAGAATGGGAAAATTCAAGGTCGTGAATGATCTCTCCTTCTGCCAATAAAGAGGTAGACCACTCTAATTCCTCTTTCTCCAATGTCTCAGACATTTCTTGTACACGACTTATTTCGTCTACTATAATAACTCCCTCTTCTGGTAAGTAGTCTAGTAAACTAGCAGGAGCCTCATAGAATAATGATAGATACTTAAACATTTGTCTGAGAACTTGCCCGTCACGGATCATCTCAATTTCCCTAGAGATGTTCTCAGCAAATTGCTTCTTTAGCTTCTCATCCTTTAGCTTTTTTAATGATCTAGCTAGTCCTTCCTCAAGCCTGTCTGCTCCCTTTTGAAGCTCATGTTCTTCAAAAAGCATTTCAGTCGCTGGACCAAAAGAAAAGGAATCTAGCTTATCCTTTGAACGTTGATCTTCTACCTCGAAAGTACGAATTGAATCTACTTCTGTATCGAAAAGCTCAATTCTAACCGGTAACTCCTCGGTTAAAGGATAAATATCAATTATTCCACCACGAATGCTAAACTCACCCGGAGTCGATACCATGGAGCTTCTTTCATAACCTAATGCAATAAGCTCATGTAGGAAATTATCTATGGATAAATCATCCCCAACTTGTATTAATTTTTGGGATTGTTTCCATTTTTCTTTCGTTGGAAGAAGCCTTCTTAATCCAGCTACAGGAACAACTATAATCCCTTTCTGCTGCTGACTCCAATGATTTAACACTTCTATTCTTTGACTCTTTAACTCAGGACTAGCGATTCCAATTTCGGATGCAATCAACTCATTCACAGGGTACAGAAAAACCTCTTGTTCAGGATTAAGCTCTATTAAATCATCATAAAGTTTTTGCGCCTGGAAAAGGTTATGTGTAACTATGATTTGTGGCTTTTTTATAGTTGAATAGATTGTCGACATAAGTACAGTTCTTGCTGATCCTGACAAACCTGCAACTAGCTGTTCTTTTAACTTTCCATCAATACCATTAATAATAGTAGATACATCTTCACTATTTTTAAAAATCTCTTGTAAACCTAGCAAGACAAGCTCCTCCTCTCCTACTCCTATTAGATATCTCTTATTTAGCTCCTACTATTCAGGAGTTTCATATTCTCATCAATTCATATGTAAAACATGTATGGTATTTAGGGAAAATCACCATTCATATTGAATTCATATATAAGAAACAGAAAAATGCTTTGGTTTTATCCAAAGCCTAATGTATAAAAGTTTGATTTTCATGAAATTGTGGATTTCGGTCTAAAGCTTCCTGGCAATCTTCACAAATCGTTTTCACTTCTATATCACCATTATTCTGATATGATATCATATCCATTCTTTCTTGATCATCTAATTGATGAAATCCTAATTCTTGGCTGTTTACTGATACACTATCAATGGTTCCAACAGCTACTCCACAGTGTCTACACTTATAATGGATGGACATATAATTCCTCCCCATACTTCATTTATAATTAGTATGAACGGGGAGCTGTCTTCTTATTCATTATTGTATGTAAACAACTTATGAAAATGCAGATTTCAGCCAATTTGATAAAGATGCTCATCATGACGATGAGTTATATTGATTCATAACATCTAGAAAAGGCTGTTTCAACCATGTTTCACAAGCATCTGCAGTCAATTTTATCGCATTTACAACATCATTGACCTCTTCTGGATGAAATCTACTTAGAACATAATCAGATATCTTCATGCCATTCTGTGGTCGATCTATCCCTATTCTAATTCTCTTAAATTCTTGAGTACCTATGTGTTGAATAACAGATTTCATTCCGTTTTGTCCACCTGCACTGCCTTTTGTACGCAGGCGTATCTTTCCAGTCGGTAAATCAAGATCATCATAAATAACCACAAGATCATTAACATCAATATTATAATAATCCATAATGGGACGAACTGATTCGCCAGATAGATTCATATACGTTAAAGGTTTTAATAGTATGACCTTCTCCCCATTAATCACACCTGTTCCAAAGATCCCATTAAACTTTTGCTTATCTAGCTCAATACTGTGTCGATGAGCCAATTCATCTACTGCAATAAATCCAACATTATGCCTTGTTTGAGCATATTGCTTTCCCGGATTACCTAGACCAACTATTAATTTCATGATTACCCTCCAACTACTTCTTTGCATCCTCTTATAATATACGAAATCAATTGAGAGAACCCTTTATTTTTCATGATTATTTTATTTTGCCCGTAAAAATTAGAGACCTTTTGTTACAGAACACTAAGATCACGTGTGTGTAAAACAACAATTACCCTAAACCACAGTAAATTTTATTAAAGACGATAAAGAATAAGTATTCTAATAGCTTGTTATTAAATGACATTCAGAGCTATTTTTTCAGGATAGTTAACGATGAGTAAAAAGAGACTTCAACAAAAAAATGCATGGTCTAAACGTTAGACCACGCGATCATTATATGCTTAAGTACTCTTGCCTATTTCTCTTCCTCGTCTCCTGCTGTACCTTCGTTTTCTACTTCACCATCTTGAGTTTCACCAGCTTCTACCGTATCCTCTACTTTCGGTGGTAGAATTGAGGCAATAACTTCACTATCCTCGTGGTTAATCGTATAATTTCCGTTCTTTAGTATATCACTGATTTGTATGGTCTCGTTAACATCTAAGCTAGTAATATCAACATCAATAGATGTAGGAATATTACCTGGTAGTGCAGTTACCGAAACTTGATGTAGCGATTGTTGAATGACCCCACCAGACTTCACACCTTGTGCTTCTCCTACTAAGTGAACATTAACATCTACATCCACCTCTGCCGACATATCAACCACATAAAAATCAGCGTGGATAATTTCATTTTTTAAAGGGTCTGTTTGAAGCTCATGAAGCATAACCTGAACATTTTCTTCTGATCCACTCAAAGTAATAATACCATTACGTCCCACTTCTCTGATGGTTTTAATAAATTCAATGCTATCTACAGCGATAGGCTGACTTTCTCTTTGCTTGCCATATATTACAGCCGGAAAACTGCCTTTATTTCGAATGACACGCTTTTGAGATTGTTTAAGATTTGTACGTTTTTCAACATTTAATAATGCTGTAGCCATATAAAAATTCCTCCATTTTGGTAATTTTGTATAAAAGGTTGTCCTATTATACCTTTTCCCAATGGAGGAAATTCTAAACACTTCGTTTAATCAAATAGTGTACTTACAGACTGTTCTTCATGGACACGAATAATGGCTTCACCAATTAATGGTGCTACTGATAGCTCAGTTACTTTGTCAATTTTCTTCTCTTCTGCTAGTACAATTGAATTTGTTACGACTAACTCTTTAATTTTCGAACTTTGAATACGCTCGATAGCAGGTCCTGATAAAACAGGGTGTGTACAACAAGCATACACTTCTTTAGCACCATTTTCGACTAGAGCATTAGCTGCTAGCGTGATCGTTCCAGCGGTATCAATAATATCATCAATTAAAATAGCCGTCTTTCCTTCGATGTTCCCAACTATATTCATTACTTCAGAAACGTTAGGCTTCGGACGTCTTTTATCAATAATTGCGATTGGAGCTTTTAAGCGATCCGCCATTTTTCTAGCACGCGTTACTCCTCCATGATCAGGAGATACGATGACGATATCATTTAATTGTTTGCCTTCAAAATATTCAGCAAGAATAGGCACACCCATTAGATGATCAATCGGGATATCGAAAAACCCTTGTATTTGAGGAGCATGTAGATCAAGTGTAATCACACGACTAGCCCCTGCTGTTTCCAGCAGGTTTGCGACTAGTTTAGCTGTAATTGGTTCTCTAGCTCTTGCCTTACGATCCTGTCTTGCATAGCCATAATAAGGCATAACGATATTAATGGTTTTAGCAGAAGCTCTTTTTAATGCATCGATTAAAATTAGTAGCTCCATGATATGCTCATTTACAGGGGCACTTGTTGATTGAACAACATAAACGTCACAACCACGAATACTCTCCTCAATGTTGATTTGAATTTCCCCATCACTAAAGCGAGCAACCGAACATTGCCCTAACTCAAGGCCAATAAAGCTAGCAATGTCAGCAGCAAGCTTGGAATTTGAATTAAGTGTAAATAATTTTAACTTTCTATCAGTATATCGAGACATGAGATTAAGACCCTCCACTTAGGTTATTCTTTGCTTTTTAGTCGCTTTGCATAGTTTTCTTTATTTGTTTGTCTAGCTCTCGCAATTGAAAGAGCCTCTTCAGGTACATTGTTATTAATGGTTGATCCTGCCGCTACATAAGCATTTTTTCCAATTGTTACAGGGGCAATTAGGTTAGAGTTACAACCTACAAAAGCTCCATCCTCGATAATTGTTTCAAACTTTCTTTTGCCATCATAGTTTACTGTTATAGATCCACAGCCTAAATTAACGTCAGCTCCTACTTTAGCATCTCCTATATAACTTAAGTGTGATGCCTTACTTCCTTTGCCAAATGAAGCTTTTTTCACTTCTACAAAATTTCCAATTTTAACCTCATCAGAAATTTGTGAATCTGGTCTTATATGAGCAAATGGTCCAATTGCCACTTCGGAGCCAATAGAGCTATTATGTGCGACTGATTGTCTAATTGTTGTTTGATTTCCTATTCGACAATCCTTTATTTCTGAATTAGGCCCAATTATACAATCAGTACCAATTTCCGTTTTTCCGAGCAAGGTAGTTCCTGGGAGTATTGTTGTATCCGAACCAATGATCGTTTCTGCCGAAATATAAGTATTGGACGGATCTATAATCGTTACTCCATTTACCATGTGCTGACGATTAATACGCTCTCTCATGGTCTTTTCAGCCTGTGCTAGCGCAACTCGGTCATTAACGCCTAACGTTTCCGCAAAACGTTCTGTTTGAAAGGCAGATACCGTTTCTCCCTCATTCTTTAAGATTTCAATTACATCCGGTAGATAGTACTCGCCTTGGACATTATCATTTGAAACTTTATCTAATGCCTGAAAAAGTGCCTCATTATCAAAGCAGTAAGTACCTGTATTTATTTCTTTTACAGTTCTTTCTTCCTCTGATGCATCCTTATGCTCGACAATCCTTTTAACATCACCATTAGACTGTCGGATAATTCGTCCATATCCTGTTGGATCCTCTGCATGAGCAGTTAGTATAGTCGCCTTAGCATTTGTTTCCTCATGATGTTTAAGAAGAGCTTCCATGGTTTCTGTAGTAATAAGAGGTGTATCTCCACAGATGACTAACGTTGTACCCTTTTCTTGTTTTAGTTGTGGGCTTGCTTGCATAACAGCATGTGCTGTACCAAGTTGTTCCTCTTGCAGGGCATATTCGCTTCGATCCCCAAGAGTTGATTTAACAAGTTCTGCCCCAAATCCTATTATGGTCACAATCTTATGTAACTCTAATGCCGATACTTGATCAATAACATGCTCGACCATAGATTTTCCACAAACAGGGTGTAATACTTTATATAATTTTGACTTCATACGAGTTCCTTGACCAGCAGCTAACACAACAGCATAACGATTTGTCATAGTAACCCCCCAGATTTTATTATTAGACTCTTAATACCATTAATTGATTCTCAATAAGGGCAACCCGTTTTCAGAATAGAGTTAACCAAATCCCTTTCTTTTGCGAATCAATTTTTTCAATCAAAAAAAGCCTCAAATTTCATGTCATTTTTGTATTTATACCTTATTATCCATTACGAATATATCTTAAAACCCACCTTATTTCAAGGAAACATAATAGGTTAATTCATGATCGTTCATAAATGACGAAAATTAGACAATATTTAGGAATAATTTAGGGATACTTACGTTTATTATATCAAAGTAAATGAATATATGAGATTTCTGATTTATTAATCTTTACCATTTTCGCAATATTATTGTGCTTTTTTACTTCCAGTTGTTTGATGATAACAACCTTGATTGCATAAAAGCATAAAAAAAAGAGCCTAGTTTTTTAACTATGGCTCCATTCACTCATTTTTATGATGCTCCAGCTTCTTCAAGCTCGACTTCTAACTCACCAACACGATGATACTCAGCTAATACTGCATCTTGAATTTTTCCGCGAGTAGATGAGTTAATTGGGTGAGCGATATCACGAAACTCCCCATCAGGAGTGCGTTTGCTAGGCATTGCTACAAATAATCCGTTGTTTCCATCGATTACACGAATATCATGCACGACAAATTCATGATCTAATGTAATAGATGCAATAGCTCGCATACGTCCTTCGGTATTAACGCGGCGTAATCTTACGTCTGTTACTTCCATTTATGTCACCACCTTTTCCCTTGATAAAACTTAATGTACTAATTCAACGGAATTTTCTGTTTTCCTTCTTTTTTTTAAAACTTTTTAAAATATCTTTAAATTTTTTTAATTTTCTCTACACTTTTCTTTAGTTCTATATACCTAGCCGGCTTTTCCACTAATTAGTAAAAAGCCTTCTCAATAATGAGAAGGCTTTTCGCTATTATAATTTGATTAACTCAATAGACTTGTTTATTTAACTAATGCAATAACTTCAATTTCTACTTTTACATCTTTCGGCAGCCTAGCAACCTGCACACAAGAACGAGCTGGTTTGTTTTCTGTAAAGTATTCACTATAAACTTCATTAAAAGCAACAAAATCATTCATGTCACTTAAGAATACAGTTGTTTTGACAACAGATTGAAATGAAGCACCTGCTTCTGCCAATACTGCAGCTAAATTTTTGAAAACTTGATGCGTTTCTTCTTGAATAGTCCCCGTTATCAATTCTCCTTCAGCTGTTAAAGGAATTTGACCTGAACTATAAAACATATTATTTACAATCATTCCTTGTGAATACGGTCCAATTGCCTGAGGAGCTTTTAGGGTTTGCACTACCTTCATTCGTTTTCGCCTCCAAAATCTATAACTTTCATTTCCTTATAATGATTGATAAAGTTACCTGGAATCACTTCAATTGCTTTTTCCTTTAAGTTAACCTCAGATAGCTGAACAAGTGAGTAATAATCCTCTACAAGGCGTTCTTCAATATCCTCATCCTCAGACTCTACGAGTACACCGATACCGGCAACCGTCGCATCGAATTCTTCTAGAAGACTAACCATTCCGTTAATGGTTCCACCAGCCTTCATAAAATCATCTATGATAAGAACATTAGAACCTACTGCTAAACTTCTTCGGGCTAAAAGCATTGTTTGAATACGTTTCGATGATCCTGAAACATAATTAATACTAACGGTCGATCCTTCTGTTACTTTACTGTCCCTTCTTACAATCACTACAGGAACGTCTAAATAGTTGGCCACCGCATAAGCAAGAGGGATTCCCTTTGTTGCTACAGTCATGACAACATCTATTTTCTTAGTGGCGAAAAGAGAAGCAAACATTAAACCAATCTTTTTAACTAATGCTGGATTTCCTAGGATATCTGTTAAATATAGATATCCACCTGGAAGCAGTCTTTCGGGCTTTGTGAATAATTGACAAAGCTCATCTATGAAAGCAACTGCTTCTTCCTTAGCTAAAGTTGGTATATATTTAACCCCACCAGCGGCACCAGCTACAGTCAATAAGGTACCGACTCCAGATTCTTCAAACGTTTGCTTGATGATTCCCAAATCCTCACTAATTGATGACTTAGCCGACTGGTATCGTTCAGCAAAATATGTAAGTGGAACTAATTCATGAGGATGCTGAATCATATAATAGGTCATATCCACAAGTCTTCCACTTCGTTTTATCTTCATCTTTATCCACCACCTATAAATCCGAATGTTTTAAGTAAATATACCACTTTTATACGGATTTAATCAAGGTGATTTCTTTCACCCACTAATCTGACTGCAAACACCTGGTCACAAAATCCTCTTAAGCCATTGTATACTCTCTGCATTCTGGAATCGTGCTGTATTAGACCAAACACTGTTGGACCACTACCACTCATTAGAACTGCATCCGCACCGAACCGTTTCATCTGCTCTTTAATCTGGGCAACTTCTGGGTAATTCTTAAGGGTCACCTCTTCTAAAACATTACCCATTTCTTTGCAGATACCTTGGTAATCTTGATTTCTTATAGCGTCTACCATTTGATCTACATCTGGGTGCTTAATTGAAGATAAATTTAGCTGACCGTATACATCAGCAGTTGAAACTCCTATGGATGGCTTAGCTAAAACAACCCAACAATGTGGAGGTGGATCAATCGGTTGGATGATTTCCCCTCTTCCAGTCGCTAAGGCTGTGCCTCCATATACACAGAAGGAAACATCTGAGCCAATCTCTGCTCCAATCTGAGCTAATTCATCCAAGCTTAAGCCTAGATTCCACAGCGTGTTTAAACCTCTAAGAGTGGCCGCTGCATCACTACTACCTCCTGCTAAACCGGCTGCAACAGGAATGGATTTTGTAATGGAGATTGACACACCTTTAGAGATTTTATATTTATTTTTTATTAATACAGCCGCTTGATAAGCTAAATTTCGATTATCATCTGGGACAAATCTATTATGAGAGCTTATCTTAATTTGGTCTGTATCCAATAATTCAAGCTCGACACGATCTGCAAGATCAATAGTAGTCATTACCATCTTTACTTCATGATACCCATCAGTACGTTTATGAAGTACATCCAGTGCAAGATTTATCTTGGCCGGCGCTTTAACAAGGATTCTCATACATTCACCTACTTTACGAACTTCCATATATTACGATATTGTACCATAAAGTATCTAGTAAAAACTAAAACTCGACAACTTTTAACAAAAGTATGGAGTAATTAGTCACTTTATAAACCCCTAAAGCAAAACAAAATAACAAAAGGTGAAATTATCTCGTTGATATCGAATATAAATGTGCATTGTAGTTATAAAAATATATCTTTGAAGGATCCGTTCACTGTGATTACCTACCACATATTCAGGGCTAATTTGAACTATAAAAAAACGCCGAAGTATTTCGCTCGGCGTTGTCGTAATATTTTCCGTCTTTCTAGTGAGTAAAACTTTCTTTTAAGGTTAATTTTTAAGGTTAATTCTGTTTCAGCTTACCTTGCGCAATTTGAACTGCCCTTTTCACCATATTTCCAGCATCCTTTGAGGTAATTCCACCCCAGCCATCCTGCTGTACCTTATTGTAAAAGCCTAATTCTTTTGCAAGTTCTTCTTTGAAATGCTCTGACATTACTCCTCTACGTCTACCCAAAGAAAACAGCTCCTTTCCAATACTACGACATTAATAGTATTGGAAAGAAGCCGTTAAAATTATATTACCTAATATTATCCATGTTGTAATTACTGACCTGTTAATGCAATACCGCTCGTTTTATCTTCGAAAAATGTTAGTTCAACGGTTTCTGTTAAAACATCAGCATAGCTGTAAGAAACTCGTTCAAAAGAATTTTCATCCTGGTCTAGCTCAATGACAAAAACAGATGGATAGGTTTCTGCAAGTATACCTGAACGTTCAATTGTCTTCCTACGACCACCGTTTGCTCTTAAAGTAAGGCGTCTACCAAGATTCCCATCAAGAGCTTGTTTAATTTCCATAAGTGTTTTACCCATTTCACTCCACCTCGCTATGAATTAATACTAACACAACACCGTCCGAAAGTCAAATAAATTATAAATTATAACAATGTTTTTAAAGTGTTGTCAATTAATAATTTACAACAATTTTCTGTACGAACATATGTATTTTGTCTAAATTTGTAATAATTATGTATAAGAATTCTATTTTGTTACCATTTATAATAGCCAGCACCTCATGTGTCAAAAATCACTCGGTTTATATGCACTAACTTTCCCCAAGACTGAAAAACTAATAAAAAATCATTAAAAGCCTCTAATGTTAGTCATCAGAGGCAATGAATTAATCATTATATCTGTTGAAAGGCATTCCTGTTCGTAGTACTCCTTTTGTTTCAATTCCACCAAGACCCTTTTGACCTGTTAGTGTGTTTCTCACCACATCCCACACATTAATATGATCCATAAACGGCGTAAAGCTAATTTTTGCTACGATATATACAGGATCTAGTGCATGAATATTAACTCGTGAAGGTGAACTTGCAAAGTTAGCTCCCGCTCTAATTAGGGATTCAAAGTGAGATTGACAGGCACCAGCAAAGATTACCAATTGATCTAGATTAGGAACCTTCTTTCTAGCTTCCATAACCGTACGAACAAAATGTCTTGAATGTCGATATGCCTTTAAGTCAGACACTTTTCCCTTTGACTTAGAATAAGCATCATGGCCAGTTATAACTAAAATATCTGGTCGAATCTTTTCAATTAGGCCACCAATTCTTTCAGGCATCTCCTTTTCATTACAATGTACGCCGTAAACTGGTACACCTATTTTCTCATAAAGAGATAAGCATTTTTTCAAATAGGTAGGGTCTCCGTCAAGATGGAGAACCTTGCCAGGCATTTGGAAAAACTCATACTCTCCCTGATACCCATTTGTGGCTAGATATTCACTTTTCTCTCTTGTTAAATGATAATCTTGTTTAAATAGTGAAAAAGAACTTTCTTGTTTAGCCAATTCTTCTGTCATATAGCGCTTTTGTTCTATATCATCTATAAGCTTTAGATCTGAGTAAGGAGCATCCGCTATTAACCTCATATCCTCACCATAAAGTAATACTTTTTTTACTCCATCTACATCCCTGATCTCAATAATCCTAAATAGTAAATCACAATTATATGACAAGCGAGCAACTCTCGCTCCAACCCGCAACTCCATATTCTCTCCCTCCCATAAATAATGGGGATTCGCTCACAATAGAATAACCCTCTCAATAGCCTATGTAGCAATAAATGAAAAGTGCATATCTAAGTGTTAAAGCTTTTATGAACAAGCGGAGCGGTACTACATACAATGCAAAAATCAACACTGTCCTTAACTCATGAATATATTTAAAAAACCTAGCCATAAGACTAGATTTAGTTATTTATCTTGTACAGTGAGTCACTTAATTTACCAAACTCTAGGATAGATAGGGATTCTCCTCTTCGTTCTGGAGCAATTTCAGCCGCTTCTAATGCTAACAGTAACTGCTCTTTGGAAAGCTTTTTAGAGAGATTATGACTCAAGTTATTTAGAATTGTTTTTCGTCGTTGACCAAAGCTACTTCTAACCACTTCAAAGAAGAATGATTCATCGATCACCTCAACGGCAGGTTTGCTACGTCTCGTTAAGCGAATAACCGCTGAATCAACATTAGGTTGCGGTACAAATACTGTCTTTGGTACAGTCATCACAGTTTTTGCTTCTGTATAGTACTGTACAGCAATTGATAACGAACCATACTCTTTTGTATTAGGACCTGCCGCCATTCGGTCTGCTACTTCTTTCTGGAGCATAACAACAATTCCCCTAAGTGGTAACCTCTCCTCTAATAACTTCATAAGGATTGGAGTTGTTACATAGTAGGGCAAATTTGCCACAACCATTATATCCTCTTGATCACCAAACTCCTCTTGGATAACCTCCCTTACATTTGCTTTTAACACATCTTGATGAATTACCTTAACATTTGAGTAAGGAGATAGTGTATCTTCTAGAATAGGTAATAATCTCTGGTCAATCTCAAAAGCAACTACTTTCTTCGCTCGCTTTGCTAACTGCTCAGTTAACGCACCTATACCCGGTCCGATTTCAATAGCACAACTATTCTCATTAATCTCAGCAAAATCAACAATATTATGTAAGATGTTCGTATCAATCAAGAAATTTTGACCTAAGCTCTTTTTAAATGAGAAGCCGTATTTTGTTAATATTTCTTTTGTTCTAATTGGAGTTGCGATATCTTTTGTCAATTTTATTCCTCCTGAAGTACTTGTTTTACAGATGCTTCAAATTGTTCCCTTGAAATTTGAAACATTTGCAGTCTTTTATATAGCTGTTTTCCATTTGTATATCCGATCTTTAGGAGGATTCCTAGCCTCTCTCTTCTTTTCTTCGCTTGACTACCTGCAATAAGCCCTAAGTAAACAAGCTCGTCCCAACCAATCTCCTCTTTAATTTCAATCCATTCCTGTTGGACCTCTGATAGAGCCTGCCTGATTACTTCAACCGAGGCATGTTCCACACCCACTTTTCGTTTCCTTTTATCAAGAGCATCTTGTCTTTGAATGAAAGCATGCTTACAGCCAGGAACATGTTGCGAAACAATTTTTCTGATTTTTTCTCCAGGATAGTCAGGGTCTGTAAAAATTATTACTCCTCTGCGCTCCTGAGCAAGTTTTATTTTATGAAGTGTTTCTTCATTAATCGCTGACCCATTAGTTTCAATTGTATCGGCAGCAACAGCGTTTTGTATTGCTATCGTATCATCCTTACCTTCCACTACAATTATTTCTTTTATTTTCATTTTTTCCTCCGGAAGATGAAACTTTTATTCGTATTGTTTCGTCTTATATAGTAGATAATACCTTTATCTTATTAATTATGTACAGTTTGGCTTAAAATTTACGAAAACCCATTATTATACAACAAAAAAACAGGGGAGAAATCCCCTGTAACATTACTTATTCTAAGATCTTTATTTTTACTGTTTTACGCCCCCAGCTGTATGCTTGGGACTTAGTCGCAAAAAATACATCAATCTTATTTCCTCTTATTGCAGAACCTGTATCACCTGCAATTGCATATCCATAACCTTCTACATAAACCTTCGTGCCAAGAGGAATGACACTTGGATCAACAGCAATCACTTTAGCATTGGGATTAGCCTTTAGATTAATCCCTGTACTAGTAATACCTGAACAACCGTTACAATAAGCAGTATAAGCTGTAGAGCTTACAGTAAACTCTTTCGCTACTTTACCACTTCCTCTAGAAACTTGTGGTTGTTTTACAACCTTTGTTCCAACTGCAACAATTCGGTCTTTGGTTTCTTTTAATGTCTCTGTTTTAAGTAGTTCTCTAGAAACCTCTTTACCATTCTCAATAATCACTTCATAATGCTTGGCAACTTTCCCAGTCTCACCGTTATTCACGACCTTTTCAGTTCCCTTTGTTAAATTTGCATCTTTCTTGGTAACAACAGCATAATCTACGGATTCTTCCACTACATCGGTGACCTTTTCTACCCTAGTTACCGAAACGGTCAATTCTGCAACTACCATTTCTTCTAGCCCTGGTTCAACACGGTCCAATTCATTTAGTGTGATGCTCTGCTTTTCTAAAAAGTCAGCGACAGTAGTCGAAGTTGTCCATACCTGCTTTTCTTCTCCGCCAACATTCATTGTTAGTTGAAACGCACTTTCAACTAAAACTTCCATATTTGCCTTGATAGAAGCATTAAGTTTTGGTTCTACTTTATCATGTTCTGTTACTTTGATATTTTGCGAGTCTAATAGTTCTTGAACTGTCTCAGTTGTAGTCCAAATTTTGGTTTCTTCTTCGTTGATTACTAATTCAACTGGTATTGCAGCTTTCCAAATGACATTCATATCATCTTCTATGACGGTATCTAAGCTTAGATTTACGAAATCCTCTTTTCGTAATTCTATCGCTTGCTCTGACAAGACGTCTCCAACAGTGTTAGCATGTGTCCTGATCACTTGATCTTCACCGTTTACTGTCAGTGTAACAGTTTCCTTCGTTTCCTCATATACTGCATAAGATGTTATACCTGCAAAGACTAGGAAACTAGTAACCAGTACTACAATCTTCTTAGCTGTCATAGGTGCGGAAAACAGCTTTTTCATGTTATTAATCACGATGAAAAACGCCTCCTTCTCTACTTGAGAGATTATAAAGAGTAATATCTTTTTTGTCAAATCTCCTCTTGCTCGGACCGTATACCCTATTATGAACAACTAGTTCAAAATTTTAAAGGAAGACTTATCGACAAGGTTATCCTATGAAGGGAAGGAGACATGTAGAACTTTTTTAAAATACAAAGTAAATGGACATGTTTGGTATTATTTCGACATTATTTACTATTATTTGATGTTAAATATTTGACGAGCATTGTCGTACGTTTTTTGGACAACCTCTTCGTATGAAATTCCCTTTAACTCTGCAATTTCCTTCGCAACTAAAGCCACATAACTTGGTTCGTTTCTCTTTCCACGGAAAGGGTGTGGTGCTAAGTAAGGACAATCTGTTTCAATTAAAAGATGTTCTAACGGCAGCTCTTGTGCAACTTCCTTTGGCTTTTTAGCATTTTTAAACGTTACGGGACCACCAAATGAAATATAAAAATTCATAGCTATACATTCCTTCGCTACTTCTAAGCTCCCGCTATAGCAATGCATAATACCCCCAACCTCTGAAGCCTTTTCTTCTTTTAAAATATCAACAATATCCTGCGTAGCTTCACGATTATGAATAATAATCGGTAGCTTTACCCGTTTAGCTAGTTGGATTTGTTTGCGAAATACTTCTTTTTGAATTTCCTTCGGAGATTTATCCCAGTGATAATCTAGCCCCATCTCCCCTATTGCAACCACTTTAGGGTGAGAAGCAAGCTCTTCAATCCACTTAAGATCTTCTTCTGTCATATCTATAGCATCAACAGGATGCCAGCCAACAGACGCATAAAGAAAAGGATATGTTTCTGCAAGATGTAGTGCCTTCTTTATAGTAGTTCGGTCAAACCCTACCACCACCATATTATGAACACCCTGCTCCTGCGCTCTTGTAATAACTTCTTCTAAATCATCATTAAATTGTTCTGCATTTAAATGTACATGTGTATCAAATAGCATAGACAATCTCCTTTTGTTATTTTATCATGTATTTTCATGTCATAGCTTACGGTCACCTTACAATTATATTACAAATACAAGCTAACTTATTTCCTTTCTCTGGTTTCCTATCCTAAAGAAAAGAAACAGATAGGTGCATAGACACCTATCTTATTAAAGTTACCTATTATTTTACAATCGATCCATTTGGGAGGCTTTGATCAACTGAAGCTACAGACAGAACACCATCTTGGGATCCAGCTAAAATCATTCCCTCTGATTTTTCTCCCCTTAGTGTAACTGGCTTTAAATTAGTGACACAAATAACCTTCTTACCGATTAATTCTTCTGGCTTATAGTGCTTGGCAATACCTGAAACTACCTGTCTTTTTTCATAACCAAGATCCAGTTGAATCTTCAATAATTTATCTGCCTTTTTTACAGGCTCCGCATCAAGAACCTCTGCCACTCTTAGCTCAACCTTCATAAAGTCGTCTATTGTAATCTCTTCTGGAGCATTGGATTCTTGTTTTGCTATTACCTTAGGTGCAGTACCCTGCATCTTTTCTTTTATATACTCAACCTCTTCAGTAATGTCGAGTCTTGGGAAAATTGGTTGCCCTTGAACCACCTTAGTACCTAATGGTATTGCTCCATACTGGTCCAAACTATCCCAAGAAGTTAAAAGGGTTTGATTAATACCAAGCTGCTTCCAAATTTCCTCAGGGGTTTTGGTTAAGAATGGTTGGATCATGATGGATACTTGTCTTAATGACTCTGCAAGATGAGCCATTACAGAACCTAGCTGATCTCTTTTTTCTTCGTCCTTTGCCAAAACCCATGGCTGTGTCTCATCAATATATTTATTCGTTCTAGAAACAAGCTGCCAAAGAGCAGTTAAAGCGACTGAGAATTGCATATCTTCCATTGCATCCTCTACTTTACTTTTAGTTTCCTTCGTTATCTGTTCTAGTTGTTGATCATACTCAGTATGGGTACCACTATATTCAGGAATCTCTCCATTAAAGTACTTTTGAATCATAGCGACTGTCCGATTTAGTAAATTTCCAAGGTCATTTGCTAAATCAAAGTTAATTCTCTCAACAAATCCTTCTGGTGTAAACACACCATCAGAGCCAAATGGCACTTCTCTAAGAAGATAGTAACGAAGAGCATCTAAACCGTAACGGTCAATTAAGGTAACAGGATCTACAACATTACCTTTAGATTTTGACATCTTGCCGTCCTTCATAAGTAGCCAGCCATGGGCAAATACCTTCTTAGGCAATGGAATGTCTAGAGCCATCAGCATAATTGGCCAGTAAATCGTATGGAAACGAACTATTTCTTTTCCAACTAAATGGACATTTGCTGGCCAGAACTTTTGATATTTTTCATCTTGTTCAGTGCCATAACCAAGAGCAGTAATGTAGTTAGATAGTGCATCAATCCATACATATATAACATGCTTTGAGTCCCCTGGTACTTTAACTCCCCAATCAAAAGTAGTACGAGAAACTGCCAGATCCTCTAGCCCTGGTTTAATGAAGTTATTAATCATTTCATTTTTACGCGATTCTGGTTGGATGAAGCCAGGATTCTCCTCATAATACTGCAACAAACGATCAGCATACTTACTCATCTTGAAAAAGTAAGATTCTTCCTTAACCTTCTCTACTGACCGATTACAATCGGGACATTTTCCTTCTTCTAACTGTCTCTCAGTATAGAAGGATTCACAAGGGGTACAGTACCAACCCTCGTATTGATCTAAATAAATATCTCCCTGTTCTACAAGACGTGCAAAGATTTGTTCTACTATATCTTTATGTCGTACCTCTGTTGTTCTAATGAAATCATCATATGTAATTTCTAACTTATCCCATAATTCTTTAATACCTTCTACGATGTCATCTACATATTTCTGTGGAGTAACACCTTTTTCTTCTGCATTTCGTTGAATCTTTTGTCCGTGCTCATCTGTTCCAGTTAAGTAGAAAACTTCAAAACCACGTAGACGCTTATAGCGAGCCATTGCATCCCCTGCTACAGTTGTATAAGCATGTCCAATGTGTAGCTTTCCACTTGGATAGTAGATTGGTGTAGTTAAATAAAATGTTTTATGATCAGCCATTTAATAGCCCCCTATCTTCAGTACTCAAGTTAATATGATATTTACCTTTTATTATCTTATCAAAAAATATGAATTTATAAAGAAATTAACGAAAATATATATAGTCCACTTGTGTTTTATCTGGCTAAATAGATAAAAGGCAATGAAGTTTTATTGCCAATACATTCATCTATTCCTATTATTGAGGATATTTATACATTCATGGTGTTTCAAAAATTTGTAAACGGGTAGTAAATAAATGTGGGTATATTTCCCAAGTGAATATTTGTCGAATATCTATTGTTTTTTGTCGAATTAAATTTATAATAAAGTTTTAAAAAGTAAAATCTTGTATATCCTTAGTTTCCCGGTATTACAGTATTTTGTAATAAAAAATTCACATCTTTTTACAGTTTTATGATTGACTGGTTTGGGAATCACTGGTATTATATATTTAAAGTTTATGTCGAATTATGACGAAAAACAATGAAATTTGTTATAAATGATTTTAGGGAGAGGGGACTGTTTATTAATGAAATCTACAGGGATTGTTCGTAAGGTTGATGAATTAGGTCGTGTTGTAATTCCAATAGAGTTAAGACGTACTCTAGGAATTGCAGAAAAGGATTCTTTGGAAATATACGTGGATGATGAGAGAATCATCTTAAAAAAATATAAGCCAAACATGACTTGTCACGTTACTGGTGAAGTTAGTGAAGATAACTTAGCACTAGCTGGAGGTAAGATTATTCTAAGCCGTGAAGGTGCAGAACAGATCTTAAACGAACTTCAAGGTACTTTTACTACAAATAAATAATTCATAACCGCAAACATGCGATGATATAAAAAGAGCATACCTAACGGATGCTCTTTTTTGTGTTATATGAAAGTAAAAATTTTTGGAATGCTTTAATCTAGCTCAACCCCCTCGAGGCTAAAGGGGGCGCTTGTGCCTTTTGTTCTATTAGTCATTAATATGGAACTCTTCATAAATTTCTCTTTTTGCTCGATTTCGGTCTATTGCAACTTTTTTTATTGCTTCTTTAGATGTCAAATTCTTCTGTTCTATGTACCAATTCACGTGTTGTTTCGGTGTCAGATCAGTCCACCAATTAGTTTCTTCTTTGCTTTCCTCTTCAGCGGATCCTTCTACTAATATACAGCATTCTCCCTTGATTTCAGATTGACCTTCTAACCACTCTTCTACCTCACCGATATCTCCTCTTATAAATTCTTCAAACTTTTTAGTAAGTTCTCTACATATCACAATCCTTCTTGTATCTCCCAACACCTCTGCCATGGCTTTAACTGTCTCTTTTATCCGATGAGGAGATTCGTAAAAAATCATGGTCGTTTGTTGAAATTTCAAACGCTCAAGTTCCTTTTTCTTATCCTTCTTTTGCCTTGGAAGAAATCCAAAAAATGAAAAGCTTTGTGGAGGAAGCCCTGACGCTGTTAATGCAGTTACTGCTGCATTAGGACCTGGAAGTGGTATAACAGGAAACCCAAATTGAAGTGCTAAGATAACCAACTCATAGCCTGGATCAGATATAGTGGGCATACCAGCATCACTTACTAGTGCTATTCTTTTCCCTTGTTTCAAGTCTTCGATTAGCCTCTCACCGCTCTTTTCCTTGTTATGTTCGTGATAACTAGTTATAGGAGTTTGTATATCAAAATAGTTACAAAGCTTCCTAGTTACCCTTGTATCCTCTGCAGCAATCACAGCAGATTCTTTTAAAATTCGAATCGCACGAAATGTCATGTCTTCCAAATTACCAATTGGGGTTGGGACTAAATATAATGCCCCGCTCTCTTCATTATGAAAGCTTTTCTGTTGTAGCATAATTAACACCTCTCTCTTCTAGAAATTTCTCTTTTGCTTTTCTTGATAATTGTTTAAACCTATATTCAGCAGACATTGCTAATTGCTTTGTAGAAAAAATTTCATAATAAAGAAGAAATACAGGATTCCGAGCTCTTGTATATTTTGCACCTTTTCCTTCATTATGTTTATCTATTCTCTGTTCAAGATTATTGGTATAACCACCGTAAAAACTTCCATCTTTACAGGACAATACATAAAAATAATGATTAGGAGTCTCCATAGAGAATGGTGTGAACCTCCTTTGTATATTCTCCATTCTTATCGTATACAACAAGGGGAGGTAAAATCTTTAAATCCGGTTTACCATCCTTAATTCCTTCTATTAATAAAGTATTAGCTTCTTTTCCCTCTTTCGGGTATACAAATTGGAGTCTCTTCGGTTCTAATCGGTATGCTCTCATTAGCGTAATAATATCCAAAAGCCTACCAGGTCTGTGAACAAATGCCACCTTTGCCCCTGGTCGTGCTAGCTGACTACTCACTCTAACCACATCCTCCAATGTACAAAATATTTCATGTCTTGCTATAGCCAAATGTTCATTCTTATTTTTCTCACTAGTCTCTGGAGTCGGAAAATATGGTGGGTTACAAGTCACCACATCATACTTGCCATGCCCTAACAATTTAGGCATGTCCAATATGTTTCCATGAACTATATTAATTTGCTGATTCAAATCATTATACTCAACACTTCGTTTTGCCATGTCAAAAATGCGTTCTTGAATCTCTATACCTGTAATATTACCCTTTGTTCGTGTACTTAATAATAAAGGGATTACCCCATTACCCGTACATAGATCAATAAGGTTCCCCTTTTGAATAGGTACATAAACAAACCGAGACAATAGAACAGTATCTAAAGAAAAGGCAAACACAGATGGACTCTGTATAATTCTTAAATTTTCCGCTAAAAGGTAATCTAGGCGCTCATCATTATGTAGGTCTACCATTTCATTATTCCTTTCTAACCATTTTCTAAGGAAAATAGCCTTCCCTGGTTTAGGAAAGGCCATACATTACTTCTTATTTAAAAAGGAGAGGCAGAATAAACAGTCTCCTTCTTTTCTGATGCTTCCATAATGCACATTACAAATATGAAAACCCTCATGATATAGTCTAGCTAAATTATCATAGCCTTCACCTATATCAACAGGTTTGTTACTCTCTTTAATATCTTGCTGATTCTCGATTTGATTTTCCTCTTCTCTCACTGACTGGTCAAGCCGATTTCGCAAGTGTGCATTTTCTATTTTTATATGATTATTTTCTTCTAGAAGTTCGGCTAAATGCTGTTTGAGCTCGCCAAGTTGTTTATACAAATCACCGATTTGCTCTTCCATACTACTAACAGAGTCAAATATCTCTTTTTTATCCACTTGCTCCACCTCATTAATCTGTAGCTTGGATAGAAACGGCTCCTTCTTGGATTAATTCATCAAGTGTATATTCAACAACACGCTCTATATCTGGTAGCTGAACTTGGATGAGGCGCTCAAGTATATTTAATCCAACTACTCTACCTAAACCATTAGGCGTCTTAATCGGCTCGCCAATATCAGGTAAGGCTTCTTTTGCCGTTTCATATTCGTCGTTTTCGTACTTTAAACAACACATTAAACGTCCACAAAGCCCCGATATTTTCGATGGGTTCAATGAAAGGTTTTGGTCCTTAGCCATCTTGATTGATACTGGTTCAAAATCACCGAGAAATGTTGAACAACATAGCATTCTTCCACAGGGACCAATGCCGCCAAGCATTTTTGCTTCATCTCGTACACCAATTTGTCGTAGCTCTATTCTAGTACGGAAAATGGCTGCTAAATCTTTTACAAGCTCTCTAAAGTCTACTCTACCATCAGCAGTAAAGTAAAAGATTACTTTATTTCTATCAAAGGTATACTCAACATCAACTAACTTCATATCTAGTCCATGCTCAATTACTTTTTCTTCACATACTTGATATGCTTCTAAAGCAGCCTTTTTATTCTCGTCTACTGTCATCTTATCCTTTGGATCAGCAATTCGTATTACTTTCTTTAAAGGTAAGACTACATCTTCAGCATCCACTTTTTTATTACTAATCACAACTTTTCCGTATTCTATTCCACGGACTGTTTCGACAATGACAAATTCCTCATTAGGAATCGCAAATTCTGCTGGGTCAAAATAATATATTTTACCCGCTTTTTTAAAGCGGACTCCAACTACATCATACAAGCTAGGATCCCTCCTGCAATTTAAGCACCAATTGCTCCATCATTAATTGTCCTTGCACATTGGCGTTAAGGCGTTTTTTTGCCTCTAAGATAGCGGCCATTTTTTCAACAATACTTTTTTGTGATAGTTGAAGAGCTCTTTGTTTCATCTGCTCTAAAATATCACGATACACAACCGCATCTTCCTCTCCAATTATAAAGGAAAGAATGTCTCTATAATAGAGCAATAATAAATCTAGACCAATTTCGACCTGTTCTCTTTCTTTAAAATGCTGAATCCATTTTTCCTGTATAAAAAATAAGCCAGCGGATGAATCTAGTACTTCACATAATTGTAACACTACTTTTCTAGCCTCTGCAAACCAATCATCCTGAGCAAGACTCTGAGCTTGATCAATACTGTTTGTAAGTTGAACAACTACTCTTGCTAACACTGGATTAATCCCTGCTTCAGTAAGCTGTTCAGATAAAATTTCCTTTGAAACAGTCATAGTTGATAAGGTTTGGCATCTTGAGATAATTGTATCTATCATTTTATTGATCTGCTCTGTTAATAGAACAGCTGTTGTTCCTTCGTTAGGTTCTTCTAAAAACTTTAACAAGCTATTAGAAGCATTTATAGTCATTTTATCAGCATGGTTTATAATATAGAACTTTTGTTTAGATTCAACCCCAGTTTTTGAAAACTCTTCTTGTAGAAGTTGAATTTGTTGTTTCTTTATAGATAAACCATCTGGTTCTATTATATGAACATCTGGATGATTACCAGATTCTATTCTTCGACAATTGACACAAGTATGACAAGGATTCATCTCACCATAAATATCTTTACAGAAGAGTGTTTTAGCTAGGAACTTGGCAATCTCTTTTTTTCCTGTTCCTCTCTTTCCCTCTAATAAATAAGCGTGGGCTAATCTATTTTTCTTTATACTATTGACTAGCATCCTTGTCACAACAGGCTGTTGAATTGAAAAATCTTCCCACGTCTTATTCATATCCATCACTCACTTACGTATATAAGTTAATAAGCAGTCCTTTGATTTCTCCAATTTTGCCTAGAATATCAATAGTTCCTTGCTCTTTTTTGACAATTTCATCTGTTAATTCAACCAAGCTACGATCAACTTTCTCAACGGTTCTTAGTGTTTGACTATGTCCACTAGATGTCCAGCTATGCGATTGTTTAAGATCCATTCCATATTCAACTGCCTGTTTAACAAAATTCTTTACTAAACTTTTATATTTAGCTAAGTCCTTGAAGTTTCTTGAACGGGCAAGTCTCTCTCCTTGTCCTTCAATCTGAGACATTAGTTTATGAAGTTGATCCATTTGGAGCTTACTCTCCTGCTTTTGAACAATCTCTCCAAAGCGTGAGGATCCAACTGTAGATACCTTTTGATCATTTCTTGCCTTATCCAATGCTGGACGAAGATCTTGATTGATTTTCATTACGTTTTTGCCTCCATTAAAACTGGTGGAATTCTTCTACCGGTAGTACAAACACCGTTGCACCACCAACCTCCACCTCTACAGGGTAAGGAACATAGGAGTCTGCATTTCCACCCATAGGGGAAACAGGAGCAACTAACTGATCGCGGTGCTTACAGTTTTCTTTTATAATTTCAAGTGCTTTGGGTACACGAATGTCTTCTGTTCCTATTAAGAAGGTAGTATTTCCTGATTTTAAGAATCCACCCGTACTTGCCAATTTAGTCGCACGAAAATTCGATTCCACCAATGCAGTTGATAAACGATTACTATCTTTATCCTGGACTACAGCCATAATCAGTTTCATCATTATGCCTCCTTTTATTTTATCACGTTTTTATATACTATTCATTTTCTGATAAATGGTAATTGTTTCGTCATTTATACATCAATTTCCTCTATTATAAACAACTTCATCAATTTCTGAAAACTTTTTTAAGTGAAGAATAAAGTTAATGGTACAAAAGTTTCCTATTTAGGTAAAAAAAGCACCTCTTATAATGAAGTGCTTGTTACATGAGTACTTATTATACTCTCTAGTGCATGGAGTGTTTCACTATATACTTGTTCAATCGTCTGATCGGCATTGATCGTAACAAATCGTTCAGGCTCCCTATCAATAACCAACTGATACCCCTCTCGAACCTTGTGATGGAAATCTAGCTCCTCTAAATCTAAACGGTTGATTTCCCGGTCAAGATTTTTCTTAATTCTATTAAATCCGATTTCTGGCTCTAAATCGAAATAGATTGTCTTGGTTGGCATTAGATTCTCTATCGCAAATTGGTTAACTGATAATACTTCTTCAATTCCAAGTCCACGAGCATAGCCTTGATAGGCAAGTGAGCTATCTAAGAAGCGATCACATAACACTATATACCCTTCATTAATAGCTGGCAAAACCTTTTCTACTAAATGTTGTCGTCTAGCTGCAGCATACAGTAAGGCTTCCGTTCTTCCATCCATTTCTGTATGATCAGGATTTAAAATCACTGATCTTATTTGCTCAGCTATTTTAATACCGCCGGGTTCTCTTGTATAGATTACCTTCTGACCTTCTTTTTCCAAATGTTTAACTAGCATATGAATAATAGTTGTTTTTCCTGCACCTTCAGGACCTTCTGCAGTTATAAATAAACCCTTCATTACTAATTCTCCTCTTTTAAACTCTCATAGATGTAAATGGTATCATTCACTAAGCCTTGAATTTTTGCTCTTTGCTTTATTAAAGCTTGAAGTTCTTTTATATGTTCATCGGTAATCAGTTCACCTTGAAGAATTAACGGTATCCCAGGTGGATACGGTGTTAACGTCTGTGCGGAAACATGGTTAATGCTTTCTTCTAAATGTACCGTAAGAGTTCTCTTTGATTTTAATTCGTCAAATGAATATGGCACCATAGATTGAACTTGATAACGAGTTTTCAATCTTTTTTGTTCTGGAATTGACTGAATTTTGTAGAGTGCTTCTCTAATTTTAGATAACAAAAGATCCATATTTACCTCTGCTAGCGGCATAATGCACAATACATTATAAAAGTCTGCCAACTCTGTGAACAGGCCAACTTCTTCAAAAATTGCTTGTAGCTCATAGCCAGTTAACTGACAACGACTTTGAATCAAGATTTTTAATGGATCTTGCTTTAAACCTTGGTCATTTGATTGGACTGTACATATCTGTGGTATGTTATTAAGTCCTTCTTTAAACTTGTGTATATTCTTATAAATATGGCCAATGCCAGTTACTTTTAAATTTGCAAGAAAAGCTCTAGCAAGATCAAGGGATGCCATAATTGGATATGACGGACTACTTGATTGTAAGGCTCTAAGATAAAAAGTGACTTTATCAATCGAAACTAACTGACTTTGATAATGTAGATATGACCCCATTGTCATAGCAGGGAGAGTTTTATGTGCTGATTGTACAACCAGATCCGCGCCACTATGAATAGCTGATTCAGGAAAGGGGGCACCTATACCAAAATGAGCTCCATGTGCTTCATCTACTAGTACTGGGATTCCCTTTATGTGTGCATGTCTCACTATATCCTTTAAATCATGTGTATGTCCATAATAGGTGGGATTGGTAAGGATGATTGCCTTTGCATCAGAATGATCCTCTACAGCCTCAATAACAGTATGGGTAGGAACATAGGTTTGAACATGCGCTTCTTCATCATATTTCGGAGCTAAAAAGACAGGCTTCGCACCTGCTAGGATTAAAGCATTCATAACTGACTTATGACAATTGCGCTGAACCAACACTTTGTCATTACTACTACACGTAGAGAGAATCATTGCCAGATTTCCTACTGTAGTTCCATTAACTAGAAAGAATGACTTTTCTGCTCCATATAGATTAGCTAACAAGTCTTCACTTATTTTTATCGCTTCCTCTGGATGATGTAGATCATCCAAACCAGTTAATTCAGTTACGTCAAGGCTAAGGATTTCCCTAAAATAAGAATGCCCCTTATCCAAAAAAACTTGTCCATTTTTATGGCCCGGAACATGTAGGGAAATTGGTTTCTTATCTATATGATTTATTAATGCGTCCATTAAAGGGGTTTGAGATTGATTCATTACTAGTCCCTTTCTATAAGTTTCATATGTATTATATCAGACCATTTAAAAAAAAATCCCGAAACTCCGGGATTTTTAAGAAAATATTGTAGGTTGCGTAACTTTTCGCATCTGCTTTAAGTAAAATTTATAATTTGGATGGTTAGTTTGAGTATGGACCATCTCAGTCTCACAATCCGTACATATAAATGAAGTATATAAATGGATTCCCTTATCTTTTGCCAATTCACATATAACACACGTTTCCCCGATATATTCTCTATTCGTTGTAGTACTCAAGTACTCCACCTCCCAGTAACTATCTTGCCCAATTCACTTAAAATGTATACACAATTAAAAATTTACATAATTTTTTTACCTTATGATTCTATTCTATGTATCTAAGATACTTGTGTGTATGTCTATAAGGAGACTTTCGGTAAACCTCTTTTATTATGTCTTTGCGTTTTCGTTTTCTGTGGCATATGAACTTATGGTAGGATTATTCATTTTTAACTTTTAGGTACGTAAACTGTATAAATTCTGAAATTTATTGTTTGGCACTTTTTGTTTGAAGTAAAATCATTACTCCGGTCTTTTCAGAACTTTTTATAGTAATTTAGCAATAATAACCCATAAATAAACTCTAAACAGTTATAAATTTACAAATTTTAGCTAGTTACTATCTCATTTTTAGAAATGTAATATTGATGTCTTAAGATCAACCCGCTTTATCAACGAAATTCATAATTTATCAACGATATTGAATGTTTTATGGACGATATCTTGAATTTAACAACGAACTCTATTTGTTTATCAACGAAATGACTAATTCTTACAGTAGGTAAGTATTTTAGAACACAAAAAAGAGTAGCTACATGAGCTACTCTTTTCATCTTTGCTTGGCGACGTCCTACTCTCACAGGGGCAATGCCCCAACTACCATCGGCGCAAGAGTTTAACTTCCGTGTTCGGATCCGGACTAAAATAAGCGGCGAATCTCTTCGTCAGCTTCATCCG
>NZ_JAAIWM010000015.1 GCF_011008845.1 Bacillus mesophilus
AAGACAAAGTTAAAGGACCTGAGTCCCGTTGAATACAGGTCTCAGGTCCAACAAGCTGCTTAAAATATAATGTCTAACTTTTTTGGTTCACTTCATTATAAGCGAGTTGGACTTTAAGAAACGACTATTTAGAAGCTGGTGCTAATGATGCTTCAGGTGACGTTACCTTATCGTAAAATTGTACATATTTATCACGATCTTCACTATCTCGGTAAGCCATTGCAACCCTTGGGTGTTCATTTAGTGCACCTGAAATCATATATGGTATAATATATCCCCATTCCCACTTTTGACGCATTTCGAGCATATGCTTTTCAATAACGCTAAGCACAGGCTTCAGCTCATAACTTGGTTTTTGAATATGATTTACAAGAAGTTCTGTATGACAGTTACCAGCTGCACGACCCATTCCGTATACAGACGAATCTAGAAAGGTAACGCCATTTCTTAACGCTGTTAGAGTGTTAGCAAATGCTAGTTGCATATTGTTATGCGTATGAATACCTAATTGTTTGTTAGGAATCATGGCATGAAATTTCTTAACTTGATGCTCTATATCACTTGGATCAAGACTACCAAATGAATCAACGATATAAACAACATCTACTGAGCTCTTCTTAACCATTTCAAATGCTTCAATAAGCTGACTTTCAGGTACACTCGATAAAGCCATAATATTTAATGAAGTTTCATATCCTAATCTATGAAACATTTCTACAAGCTCCAAGCCTTTATCTACTTCCCGAATGTAGCAAGCAACCCGAATCATATCTAGAGGACTTTCAGAACGAGGTAATATATCTTCTGGGTCAACACGACCAATATCAACTAGTGCAGAAAGCTTTGTTGACTTCTTCACAGGAATTATTTCTTTTAGGAAGTTATCGTCTAGAAATCTCCATGGATTGGGTTCAGTCGCATTTAGAAGTTTCGGGGAGTTCTTATAGCCAATTTCCATATATTCAACACCTGCATCACTTAAGCCATTATACAAGTCTTGAACAAATTCCACGCTAAAGTCCCAGTTGTTTACTAAACCTCCATCACGGATGGTGCAATCAATAATTTTACTACGCTGTTCCATGGTTTCACTTCCTCCTGTTTTACAGCATGAATGTCATAAGAACATATGACACTTTCGCGCTTTTACGCTTTTATGCTTTTATGTACTAAAATATCTTATATTGTTTATATCATGATTCTTTCGAAATTGTCAATAAATTTTAAAAAGGTCCTTAAGAATTCATTCTAAGGAATTCAGTCTTGTTCAATCAATTTTAATCTAAGTTTTTATACAAACAAAGCTCAATTAATAATTGAGCTTTGTTTGTTTTTCATTGAAAGAAATTTTATATTAAATTGATCACTATTTATTTGCTACGCTCACTTTTAGCTTCTTTCCTTTAATCGTCTTTTCCTCCATTGCCTGTAAAACAACTGAGCCCTTACCGTTTAAAATATCAACATAAGTTAGATGATCTAAAATAGTAATAATCCCAATATCTTCTGCTGAAACCCCCGGAAGGTTTGAAATCGTTCCAACAAAATCGACCGCACGTAGTTTTTTCTTTTTTCCACCGCTAAAGTGAAGCTTCATAATATCTCGATTAATTCGTTCTGTTTTATTATTACGAACTACACGTCTTCCTCCGACTTTTTCATCAAATGCTCCCTGATTACCAGCAACTTGACCTTGCGAAGGTTCGTCCACAGTAGGAATCTCAAAGCCAATATATCGTTCAATTGCTCTAAGATATTTTTCTTCATTTTCTGTGACTAGAGTAATTGCCTTACCTTTATTTCCTGCTCTTCCTGTTCTTCCAGTTCGATGTACATAGCTCGCCTTTTCCATTGGTACATCGTAATTAAGAATAAGGGTTACATTATCTACATCAATTCCTCTTGCAGCAACATCTGTTGCAACTAAATAGCGAAAGTTTCCTCTTTTAAACCCATCCATAACGGCAAAACGATCTTCTTGAACTAACCCACCATGAAGTCTTTCACTTGCATAATTTGACTCCTCAAGTTCACTGTAGACATTCTCTACGTGTTCTTTAGTGTTGCAAAAAATAATACAACTGTGAGGGTTCTCAACAACCGTTACATCCTTTAACACAGATAATTTTTCTTCTTCTCTCAACTTTATGACAAGATGTTCTATTGAGCTAGTCGTAACTCCCGTAGATTCTATTTCAACATGAACCGGTTCGTTCATATATTGATGACACAATTTTTCAACATCCTTAGGTAAGGTTGCTGAAAACACCATAGTTATTCGGTCGGTTGGTAGTTGATTTATAATGGCTTCAACCTCTTCAATAAACCCCATGTTTAACATCTCGTCTGCTTCGTCAATGATCAGATACTTAATTTCATCCAGTACTAGTGTTTCACGATCTATATGGTCCTTCACTCTTCCTGGTGTTCCAACTACAACATGTGTTTTTTGTTTTAGCTCGTCTTTTTGCTTAGCAAAAGGTTCTTTTCCATATACAGCCATCGCCTTTATTCGTTTAAACCTACCAATATTGGTAATATCATCTCGAACCTGGACAGCAAGTTCTCTAGTAGGTGTTAAAATTAATGCCTGTGGTTTTTTTTCCTCCCAATCAAGCTTTTCACAGATGGGTATACCAAAGGAGGCAGTTTTCCCACTACCCGTTTGAGATTTAACTACTAAGTCTTGATTGTTTAATGCTTTTGGGATTACTTCTGTTTGTACTTCAGTTGGTGTCTCATATTTAAGTAAGTCCAGGGCTCTCTTAATTTCATCACTTAATTGGTAAGCTTCAAAGCTGGTTTCAGTCATATGTAATACCTCATTTTTATATATTGTCAATTTTTAATATAGAAATAAAATGTCCTACCATGAAAATTTGACTATTCTTCATTATACTTCAAATTTTATATTAATCGAATTTTAATCAAACAATATACCTTTTATTATTTGTTAGATTATATTTCCTATTCTATACGCAACAATTTCCTGGGTAAGCGCAAGAGTTGACAAAAACCTGCAGTAACAATCAATAATGTACAATTATTCATCTAGTAACCACTAGATGATCAACTTTTCACATCATAAAAACATAGATTTACGCTTTCTTATATATAAAAAGATCGAACCAGTGGTCCGATCTTTTATGCTCATTTTCTAACAAAAGTAAGAAATAGAGATGGAACAATTACTAACGTTAGTAAAGTAGAAAACAATATACCAGAAATAATGGTAACGGCTAATGGTGTAAATAAAGGATCTCCTCCAGTAGCGATAGGAATAAGTGCTACTATGGAAGTTAAGGTTGTTAAAAGAATGGGTCTGATCCGCGTTCGTCCCGATTCTATTACAGCTTCTAAAGGAGTGATTCCTTCTCTTCGTCGTTGTTGAATAAATTCTAATAGTACAACCGAATTACGAACAACGATACCTGTTAATGATACCATGCCCATTACCGCCAGAAAGCTAATAGGTGTCTGCGTTACAAATAGTCCTAGAATTGCACCAGCTATTGCTAAATAAACTGCTACAAGGACAAGAAAAGGCATTGATAGAGAATTAAATTGAAAAGCAATCAATAAGTAAACTAAGAAAATCACAATCGTGAACAGAATGCTGATTTCCACAAAGAAGCTTTCCTGATTATCATTTTCGCCGCCTAACTCAATAGTATAGGAGTTTTCATCAAGTTCTCCACGTAGTGCTTCAACGATTTTCCCTACCTCACTCTTAAAGTTCTCTGCTTCACCTGGAAACGCACGAATAACAATAGATCTAACTCCTTCAAGATGCTGAATAACTGGTATCTCTTGCCCTTCCTTTACGGAAACTAACTCTGTCATTTTAACACTTTCAGGACTAGCAGATTTTCCAGTAAATACAGCCATATCCATCTTACTTAAGTCGAGATTGGTTCCTGGCTCTAAACGATCAACATACACAACTAGGTTCAATGTTTGGTTTCCATCATCAAATGAACCTACTGGAATTCCATCTGTAGCCAATCTAATCTGCCTACTAATTTGATCTAAACTTACATTATATTGTGAAAGTTGCTCTCGTTTTGGTTCATAAATCATTGTAGGCTTTAATTGTCCTACGGAATCAGTAACAAGCTCGGGCTGCAGGTTTTCTATTTCTTTTTTCACTTGATTCCTAATTTGTAATAACTTCTCCATATCAGTTCCCTGGATAGTTACCGTAACAGGTGCTCCACTCGGTGGACCTTGTTCGATCGTATTCATAAAGATAACGGCATTTGGAAATTGTTCTCGTAAAGGCTCTGTCCATTTTGTAATTAGATCTTTAGCTGTTTGTTTGTCGCGGTCAACCCGAGCAACAATTTGCCCTGTATATTCACCTGTTTCATCAAGTGAACTACTAAACAATCTAGGAACTCCGGTACCTGCGAAAATACTTGTTTCATACACTCCTGAATCAGACTCCAGCAAGTCTGCCATTTCCTTTAGAATCTCATTTGTTTGTGCTAATGTGGTTCCTACCGGAAAAGCAACATCGATTGTAACTTCTTCTTTATCTGCGGCAGGAAAAAACTCAAAAGGTGTAAAAAGTATTAATGCAAAGGTTGAGGTAGTTAATATGAGACCTATGATCGAGATCAATACCGGTCTTTTACCAATTCCCCTTAAAACTTTTGCATAAGAATCTCCAATCCAATCAAAACCCTTGCCTACTATTCCAGCAGAATGTTTTCTAGAACGTGGCTTCTTATAAAACAAATATTGCATCATCGGTACAAATAGAAGTGCAATAACTGTAGAAGCTAGAATTGTCGTAATTAGTACAGTCGGTAATGCCCTAATAAATGCACCGTTTCCACCACTCAAGAAAATAAGTGGAGAGAACGTAAATACGATAGCTAGCGTTGATGTAACAACTGAGACCCAAATCTCTTTTACTCCATTTACTGCACCCATAAGAGGCGAATCCCCAAGAGTATATCTGCGTTGAATATTATCATTCATGACAATAGAATCATCAACTAAAATACCTAACGCAATGATTAAGCCTATAATTGATATTTGATTTAAGTCTACTCCTGCAAAAGGCAAAGGAATTAATCCAAGAAGAACAGATAATGGTACAGCTATTGCCACGACAATTGATCCTGTAAGAGTTAACCCAAGTAGAGTAACTAAAATAACAGCCCCTACTGCAATAAGAAATGATGAGAATAAACCATCAAATATACTAGTAACGGTTTTCGCTTGTGAGTAATACTCGACTAGAGTCACGTATTCAGGTAATGATTTCGAAAGCTCCTCAACCTTTACTGATACTCGATCATTAACCGTTGGA
This sequence comes from Bacillus mesophilus, assembly GCF_011008845.1. Taxonomy (GTDB): domain Bacteria; phylum Bacillota; class Bacilli; order Bacillales; family SA4; genus Bacillus_BS; species Bacillus_BS mesophilus. The sequence continues at coordinate 5,321 of NZ_JAAIWM010000015.1, forward strand.
ATACTTTCTCCTTGTTTTATGTATGCTGTAAAAGAAAGTGAAGGTTTACCTTTATAAGAAACTATATCAACTGGAGATTTGAATTGGCTTTCAACAGAGCCAATGTCTGACAAAAAGACTTGCTCCCCATTTAAATCCTTCCCGACGACAATAGACTCCATTTCACTAAGCTTGAGTGTTTGCCCCAGCTTTAACTGATAGTTTTGGTTTTCCATCCTTTGTGTGCCTAGTGGCGTTGGATAATATTCTTTGTTAATTGCACCCAATACTTCTTGAAATCCAATTCCTTTAGCTGCCATTTCCTTAGAGGACAATGACAAAACCAATTGTTTTTCCGCTAGACCTTTAATTGTTACACTAGCTATCCCAGGTATTGATTCTATTTCTGTTTCCCATCGTTCCATTACGTCAGATAACCCTTGTAAATCATCATAACTTTCAGCAGTTAAGTGAAAAGATACAAGTGGAGAATTATTATTTATATCAGTAACGGTAGGTGCTTGGGTACCTTCTGGAAATGCTGATGATAGAACTGCAACTGCTTGTCGGATTTCACCAAGAACCTCTGTCTTATTTACTTCCTCATCTAATGTTACGATAACAGATGAAACCCCTGACTTGGAACTTGATGTAAATTCATTCACTCCATCAATGGACTGAATCGCATTTTCAACAGGATTAGTTATGAGTCTTTCAACTGTTGAAACAGAAGCTCCCGGATAAATAGTTATAATGGACCCTAGATTAACATTTGTCTCAGGAAGTTCTCTTTGCGGTATCATTAGAAATGTATAAATACCCAATAGTGCAAAAACAAAGAATAACACAAGAATTACTTTAGATCTTTCGAGAAGCCATTTCAATTACGCTTCCTCCCTTTTTCTTGACCTTTTATAACTAAGTATTAGTTACTATTATACAGTATAAATTATTGCCATAACCTTGTAAATCGTATAAGATTAAATCGCAAGCGATTTATTTTCCAATACAAATCATAGGAGGTATTCGAATGAAAACAATTTATGATTTCTCAGTAAAAAAAAGTAATCAACAACTCCAGTCACTACAAGATTATCAAGATAAAGTTCTCCTAATAGTAAATACTGCAAGTAAGTGCGGACTAACTCCTCAATTTGAAGGCTTACAACAGTTATATGAAACTTATAAAGCTAAAGGGGTTGAAATTCTCGGTTTTCCTTGCGACCAGTTTAATAACCAAGAATACGAACAAATAGACGAAACTCTTCAGTTTTGCCAAGTAAACTATGGAGTCACTTTCCCTATTTACGCAAAAGTTGATGTGAATGGTAATAATGAAGATCCTTTATTTACTTTTCTAAAGGACCAACAGAAAGGTTTGTTTTCAAAGGCAATAAAATGGAACTTCACCAAGTTTCTTATTAACCAGAACGGTCAAGTCATTAAACGGTATGCCCCTTCTGTTTCCCCAAATAAAATAGAAAAAGACATTAAAAGATTAATTGATGATAAAGGATGAAATAACTTGAAAGACTTCTCTAAAATAGAAAATCAACTGTGTTTTGCAATCTATGAAACATCAAGTGAATTTAGCAAGCTATATTCAAAGATTCTTCATAACTTTGGGTTAACCTATCCACAGTACTTGGTGTTACTTTCACTTTGGGAAAAGGACGGGATGACACTAAAGGAGCTAGGAAGTAAAGTCGGTTTAGGGACGGGTACTCTCACACCGATGATTAAACGAATGGAAGCAAATGGTTGGCTTAGAAAAGAGCGGTCAAAAGCTGATGAACGAAGCATTCATATTTTCTTAGAGGAGAAAGCACAAACAGAAAAAGCAGCAATCACTGACAAAGTAGTAAAGGTAATGATCTCCTGTAACATCGAAGTGGAAGAATACGACCTTTTAATGAATCAATTATTAAAATTGCAAAAGAAACTAAGAAATAGAAATCAAGTACGTATGTAAATAAATGTACGGCCCTCACTCGGGGCCTTTTTATTCCTAGCTATTCACCTCTATACCCTTACCCCAGAATGCTTTAAAATAGAATATATAGTTTATAAAAGGAGGAATAACTAGTGAGTAAGACTAAAGAAAAGCGATTATCTCGGAGTGAAGTACCAAAAGAACTCACTTGGAATCTCACAGACTTATTTGCAACTGAATCCGACTGGGAAGTGGAATTAACTCATATTCAACAAGAAGCAAATCAAATTTTAGACTACCAAGGAACACTACATAACAGCGCAGAAACATTATTAAATTGTCTACTGTCACAAGAAAAGTTATCCATGAAATTTGCCAAAGCTTCTAGTTATGCGTATTTAAGAAAAGCAACTGACGGTACTGACTATGTTAACCAATCAAACTCATCTAAAATTTCTTCTCTTAAAGCAAAAGTTGATGGAAAACTTTCTTTTATCGAATCTGAAATTCTTGAGCTTCCAGATGGACTAATTGAACAGTTTCTTCAAACCGAGCCTAATCTCGAGCCATTTAGAAAATATTTACAAGAAGTTCTTGAAGGGAAAAAACATCGCTTCTCGCCTGAAACTGAAAAGGTCTTAGCAGCACTTGGTGAGGTACTCGATGCACCTTATCAAATATTTGGTATGAGTAAATTAACAGATATGGAGTTCTCTTCAATCGAAGATAAAAATGGAAATGAACTTCCAGTTTCATTTTCTCTATTTGAAACAAGATATGAGTTCTCGCCCAATAATGAATTACGTAGGAAAGCATATAAATCATTTGTCCAAACGCTTCAGCAGTATAAAAACACATTTGCAACTACATATTCAACTGAAGTTAAGAAGCAAGTCACTTTATCTAGTTTACGAAATTATCAATCAGTTACAGAGATGCTTTTACATCCACAAAAAGTTACTGAGACGATGTATCATAACCAACTAGATATCATCTTTACTGAACTGGCTCCTCATATGCGCCGATTTGCTGCCTTGAAAAAGAAGATTTTAGGTGTAGATGAAATGCTTTTTTGTGATCTAAAAGCACCTATCGATTTTACTTATAATCCAGCTATCTCCTATGAAGAGGCTAGTACGATGATTCTCGAAGCATTACAAGTCATGGGCCCTGAATATATGGAAATTATGGAAAAAGGTCTAAAAGAACGATGGATTGATCTATCTGATAATATTGGAAAATCGACAGGAGCCTTCTGTTCGAGCCCCTATGGATCACATCCTTATATATTGATTACATGGCAAAATACGATGCGAAATGTCTTTACCCTAGCCCATGAACTAGGTCATGCTGGTCATTTTTACTTAGCAAATAAAAATCAGCGTATTCATAATACCCGTCCTTCGACTTATTTTGTGGAAGCACCATCCACTATGAATGAACTACTACTGGCCCAACACTTGTTTAAGAAGACTAATGATCCACAAATGCGTCGTTGGTTAGTTCTTCAGTTATTAGGTACTTATTATCATAACTTTGTTACTCATGTGCTTGAAGGTGAATATCAAAGAAGAGTCTATCAAACGGCCGAGTCAGGACACGCATTAACAGCTTCTACACTCTCTTCTATCACAGGTGATGTTTTAACTGAGTTTTGGGGTGATGCTGTATCAATTGATGAAGGAGCGAAGCTAACCTGGATGCGTCAGCCACACTATTATATGGGATTGTATCCGTATACGTATTCAGCAGGTTTAACTGCATCCACAGCTGTTTCGCAAATGATTCAAGAACAAGGCCAGACAGTCGTAGAAAAATGGCTAGATGTCCTTCGAGCAGGCGGCACAATGGCTCCGCTAGACTTAATGAAACATACTGGTGTAGATATGTCAAAACCGGATCCGATCCGCACTGCAGTAGCATATGTTGGTTCATTAGTTGATGAATTAGAAAACTCATATCAGTAATAGTCTTCTCGAAGTAATTCTTGTTATAAAATCGTTTTCTACTCTCCCTACAAAAAACCAGCAGCAAGCTCTATAAAGAACTTACTGCTGGTTGTTACTTTTCAATAGCAATTGGCAATCTAATGGATACCTTTGTTCCATTACCAACACTTTCGATATTAAGTGTGCCACCGTGGGCACGAATGATATTTTTTGAAACTGATAACCCTAAGCCTGTTCCATAATCCTTTGTTGTAAAAAATGGATAACCTACCTTTTTAATAATACCAGCTGGTATACCCCGTCCATTATCACTGACCTCAATGACAAGAAAGTGAAAAGGATCTCTATAAGCGACAACCCTTATACTACCTTCCTGCTCAATAGCTTCTAGTGAGTTTCTAAGAACATTCATAATCACCTTTTGAATCTGAGAAGCTTCAACGTTTATTATAGGTAAATGGTCTTCTAAACTACATGTTATGGAAATTCCTTTTGCATAAGCTTCTGACTTAATCCTTTCAACAGATGGAAGAATAACATCAATAGCATTGTTCATTTGAATAACTGGTGAGGATGGTTGGGTCGCTAAAACAAACTCGCTTATTAATTCTTCCACACGAGTTATTTCGTTCATAACAATTCGTTGAAAGTCTTTATTATGATTTGAATCTTTAAAAACATATTGGATAAAGCCTTTAATTGATTGCATTGGATTTCCAATTTCATGAGCTAACCCTGATGCCATTTTCCCAATTGCTTCTACTTTCTCTAATTGTCGTTCTTCTTCAATTTTTGAGAATGCAACTAATCCTATATTATCATTTAGATAATTAGTAAGTATTCTGGATAGACTTTTCATAATTTCTATCTCTTCATCATCAAAAGAATATGGTACTGTATCAATGGCACATAATGTGCCAAATAGGGTACCGTCATGAAGAATAATCGGGAATCCTAAATAAGATCCGACTTTTTCTTCATATATAATTGACATATCTTTTGTAAGTTTATGTTGTAATGTGTTATTAATGATAAGTGGTTCACGACCAACTAAATTCATCTTACTTCAAACCATATTCTCCAATGGCATACTGTTACCTTCTTCAATAAGACTTCCATTATAATTTAGAGTCTTTAACAAAGAAAAATTTTCGTGGTTTATACGACTAATAAAAAAAGTTCGTGTTCCAACTACATGGTTCGCGATTTTGAGTACGTCGTTTGCTATTTCGTCAAAGTCCTTATAGGTTTCATTTATAGTTAAAATGTCGAACCCCTCCTCCACTTTATTTAGTATAACAGAACAAAATGAAGAAAAATGTCATTTTTTATCGAAAACAAATAAGGGTTCTTATCTACTAGTAAAAGTTAATTTACTACATTGTGATGATTGTTAGTTGATTTTGTTACCGCATAAGTATTCATAAGAAAAAACTAGAAGTTTCTAAGATAAGAAACTTCTAGTTTTAGCACTTTAAATCGTGTACGCTTTTTTTAATTCCTTACCAAACTTTTTAAAGAAGTCTTGTATGAGTAGCTTACCGACTCCTTTCAAAATTCGATCACCGACCTTTGAAGCTTTTCCATTAACCTCAGCTTCAAACGAATAACTTAATAAGGTTTTTTCATCCGTTTCTTTTGTAAGGTTAATTAAGCTGGTGGCCTCGACACCACCAGAATCTCCTTCGGCTTTAATAATAAGCCGGTAAGTTTTAAATTTCTCAACTTCTTCGGTTACAATATGTGATTCGTATTTACCACTTACAGGTGGTACTCCAATTTTAAGTTCAGCAAGATAAGTATTTTTATCAATATGCGTTAGTTTTTTACATCCCATCATACACTTCTCTAGTATGTCTGGGTCAAATAGTCCATCCCATGTATTTTCTAAGCTAGATTCTAATAAGATGCTTCCATTACCATTCATATGATTTCCCCACCTCTTTTGTCTTGTTGCAAGAAAAAATCACATAACTCTTTTGTTATGTGATTTTATATAAATATATTGTTTGGGAATGGACATTATTCAAGTAAGTTTCTAAAGGTGCTCTAAACTTCAATAATGATAGGAAGAATCATCGGTTTTCTCCTTGTCTTCTGAAATAAAAACTCTCCAACTGCTTTCCTTAAATCTTGCTTCATTGCTCCCCAATGCTGGGTTTTATTTTGTGCTTGATAATCCTTCACTGTCTTTTTAATCAACCCATCTACATCTCTCAAAAGTTCTTCCGAATCTCTAACATAAACAAATCCACGTGAAATGGTATCAGGATTAGAAAGAAGTTTGCGTTCAGATTTGCTCATAGTTAAAACAATCACGAGCATCCCATCTTCAGAAAGTTGCTTACGATCCCTTAACACCACATCTCCAACATCGCCTACCCCTACACCGTCTACATAAGTGTTTCCGGCATGGATTTTACGCGTGTGACGTGCTTCTTGATTTTGTATATCTACAACATCCCCGTTATTCAGGACAAAAGTATAATCCTTTTCGACTCCAACAGCTTCAGCTAGTGCACGATGTTGAAATAACATTCTATATTCACCGTGAATGGGTATAAAATATTTAGGTTTCATTAGTGTTAGCATCAGTTTTAAATCTTCCTGATACCCATGTCCCGAAACATGCATTCCTGTGGAAACACCTGAACCATAAATTACTTTTGCACCAAGTTGAAATAAATGGTCAATTACTCTTGTTACATTTTTTTCATTTCCAGGTATCGGACCTGCGGCAAGAATTACTGTATCTTCAGGTAAAACTTCTGCACCTCTAAAGTTTCCAGTCGACAGTCTCGCTAGAGCAGCCATTGGTTCTCCCTGACTTCCGGTACACAAAACAGCAACCTTTTCTGGTGCATAATCATTTATTTCATTTTGGCTAATCAACATCCCATCAGGTACGTCTATATACCCTCTTTCCATAGCGACTTCCACAACATTAACCATACTTCGTCCAAGTAGTGCAAGCTTTCGATTTGTTTTCTTAGCTGACTCAACTACCTGTTGAACACGACTAATATTAGAAGCAAAAGTTGACACAAACACCTTCCGATTTGCCCTCATAAATGCTTCATCCATATGTTTTCCTACCATTTGCTCAGAAGGCGTAGAGCCGGGACGTTCAGCATTAGTACTTTCAGATAATAATAACAAGACACCTTTTCTACCAATTTCAGCCATTCTGTGGATATCTGAGTGTTGACCATTTACTGGTGTTAAATCGAATTTAAAGTCACCAGTATGAACAATCGTTCCTTCAGGGGTATCAAATACAATTCCTAAACAATCAGGAATACTATGATTTACTTTAAAGAAGCTAACATTTATAGCATTAAAAGATAGGTTTGTTTCCGCATTGATTTCAACTAATTCTGACTCTCTAAGAATTTTATGTTCTTTTAACTTTAACTCAATTAACCCTAAAGTGAAACGAGTTGCGTAAACAGGTATATTGAGCTTTTTTAAGAAGAAAGGAATACCACCAATATGGTCCTCATGACCATGAGTAACAATAAGCGCTTTAACACGTTCTTTATTTTCCTCTAGGTATGTAATATCAGGTATGATCAAATCGATTCCTAATAACGTTTCATCCGGAAACTTATTACCACAGTCAATCACAACTATGTCATTTCCATATTCAATTGCGTACATATTTTTACCGACCTCATGTAAGCCACCTAAAGCATAAACAGACAAGACACTTTCTCTAGTTTCCAAAAATCTTACCTCCCCAATTATAGATAAACTTAGTAGTATCATTACCATCTAAGGTCAGCTTTATCAGAGCTACTCTTAACTATTTTAATAAAATGGATTAAAACATGATTAATAAATAGGCTCTGTTAAACAGGTCTGTTGATTTCCGTTACGTGATACTCGCTTTCCGCGGGCGGTTGGGGAGCCTCCTCGTCGCTTACGCTCCTGCGGGGTATCCCCTAAACCGCTTTTCCCGCAGGAGTCGCATCCCTCCACTTCAATCAACACTGCAAAAAATCAACAAAGTTCTTTAACATAGCCAATAAATAAGATATTAATAATGGAGAAGGCAGAAGACCTATGCTTACATAGGCTAGAGAGGTCCCACTCGATGGTAGCCCTGAAGATGTGTATAAAATAATGGACTCTTATGCAAATTGGCTTTCTGAAAGTGATATAACCAAGCTATTTATAGATACAGAGCCTGGATTAATCTTAACAGGGCAACAAAGGGAGTTCTGTAGAAACTGGTGCAATCAAAAAGAGGGTACCGGTTAAGGGAATGCACTTTTAATCAAGAAATTGGGATAGAGCGTTGCAGAATTTATAAGAGTGCTAGATTCAACAAAAAAAATAATAGGAAGAGAATGATGTTAATCACTCCCCTCCTATTGTTTTATTATTAATTGAACTGATTCAAAAGATGAGTTTGGTTACTTCTCACCTTCACCTTTTGGACTAGATCCTTCAGGCTTCTTTGTTCCTTTACTTACATATGGTTTAGCACTCTTTGCCTTCTTTACAGCAGCTTGCCAACGAGTCCATCCTTTTTTACCTGTCCCTCTACCTGTTCCACCTTTAGCCTTAGCTTTACTCAAGTTATCACCTCTTTATTTCCTTATTGCAAACATCTATTTGGATAATTGTATCTTAACCATAAGGTCAAATTCATATAAATGATTGGTGAAGAATCTGTTTACATGTTAAGCAATGGTCCATTTGTCTAAGTATAAACTATTTCATTGTTTTTGAAATGAAAATGAAAGATAATCTTCGCAATAAAGACTATTTTAATAATAAGAGCCATTTAAACTAAATTAACAAGGAATAGATTACTTCTTGTTTAACTTAACTTGGTCATCCTTCTACTAAGTGCCTCTCAGTTTTCTCTTCCGATTTAATAAAGTATTTATAGATCATTAATAGTAATGCACCTACTAAAGATGCTATTCCAATTAAGAAGTATAATGTGAAAACACTATAGAATTCTATTAACCGTCCTCCTATAAATGCACTTACCATTCCCGAAATTCCAAAGAATACAGTGATTAATAAAAGATGACCCGTTGACTGAAGACGAGTTGGGACAATTTTGGTTACGTATGAAAGACCCACAGTAAAGAATATTCCAAAAGTAAATCCGTGGAATAATTGATAGATGACAAGCTCATGTGGGCTTGTGGCAAAAGACATTCCTATAAATCTTACAGCGTATAAAACTGCTGCTAAGATAATAAAGGTTAAGTCCTTGAGTTTTCTGAACCATAAATGGCTTGTAAAGAATACTAGCACCTCTGTCGCTACACCCCAGAAAAAGGCCCAACCAATCAAAGTCTCTGTCCCACCCAACTCTTTAATAAAAACACTTAGGTATATATCGTTAGCTCTATGTCCTAAAGTGATCAGGATAACAATTAAAAGAAATAGGACGAATGGTTTATTTCGTATGAGTAAGGCTACATCCTTTATACTTACACCTGGATCAGAGTTTTCTGATTTTACTTTAACATCTTTTAAGAAGAAAGAAATGATTAGCACAATTACCGTAAAAAACACAAATGGTACGGTAATGTTTTCAATTCCGATTCTTGTCAAAAGATACCCTGTTATAATACTTGCAATCCCAAATCCAAGTGAACCCCACATACGAATACTACCAAATGACACATGAAGCTGATCCGCTGTTTTTTGAGATAAACTATCCCCTAACGAACCAGAAGGAGCTAGGAAAAAAAACAAGCAATAAACGAACAATGCAGTTGCTGCAAAATGGTCAAGTTGAAATAGAATAATTCCTGAAACTAACATGCCTATTACACAGACTATTAACACTTTTTTTATACTCTTAAACTTATCACTAAAATATCCACTCATAGGCTCTGAGATAATTGCCGCAAACGGTCCAATGGCAAGTAAAAGTCCGACCTCTGATGGCGTATATCCTTTACTTAATAGATAAAGAGGTAAGTAAGAAGTACAGATAAATCCAGTAGCCTGGACAAAAAACAAAAATGATTTAAGAGAAGCTGTCGTTTTCATGATGACATTTCAAACCTTTCGAATGTATTGAATGATAATCCCACACTTAAGAAACCGGTTTCGTTTTTGTTAAAAACCGAGACTTAATTAGTATACCGACATCGTCTCTTGTAATCAATGAATATATAATTATAAAACATAAGTTAACGAGACGTTCTTATGAAACTAACACATACTAACACATTCATATAAAAAAAACCCTTCTAAAAGGAAGGGTTCTAATATTATTATCTAGTCTCTTTACGTTTTTGTAATTGTGCCAGAATCTCTGGATATTCTTTATCTAACTTAAACATATAAACTAAAATGACTTGAACGATTGCTAATCCTAATGGAACATAAATATTTAGGGCATAAATCATTTGAGTTGCTAGCGCTGATTGCTCGTCGGCACCTGGAGCATAATTACCGAAAGCAAGTAACCACCCAATTAAGGCAAGTCCAAGACCAGTTCCCACTTTTATACCAAAGCTTGCACCACTATTAACCAATCCTTCTGTACGCAAACCTGTTTTATACTCACCATATTCAATGGTGTCATTAATCATAGCAAACAGTAAAGCTAGAACTGGCATTGCTCCTAATGAAGCTAATACTGTCCCTATTAAAAAGCTAGTTAAATTAGTAGGATCAATCATTTTTACAATCTGACCAACTATGTACAAAAAGGATCCGAATAAGACGACATTGCGTTTTCCAAATCTTCTAACAATCGGTCCCAAGAAAAACATACCAATTACCATAGGTCCTGCAATAGCAAGTCCAATTAGAGGGAAATACCCGATATCTCCAAGTACATATTGTGCATAATAAAGACCTGCACCTTGAGTAAGTGCTGTCGTTGCATAAAATATGATACAAATACAAGTGATAATCACCCAGTACTTGTTTTTAAATAGAGAACCTAATGAATTGAAAAATGTAAGTTCCTTCTCTTGCTGTGAAGGTGAAACAACAGCTCTTTCTTTAACGGATTTAAATGTAGTTAAGATAGCTGCGACAGTAACAACAGCAAATAGTGTGGCTAAACCAGTCCAGCCTATTGATGCTGCAAGTGGTTGAGTTAACGTCATGACAATAAGTGTTCCAACCATAATGAAAATTCCAGTGTAAATATTAGAAATAGAACGACTGTTTTGATCTTGTGTCATTACTCCTAATAATGTTTTATATGGAATCGAGACTGCTGTATAGAAAAGAATGAATAAAATATAGGTCACATATGCATAAATCACTTTCGCATTTGTACTAAGATCAGGTACAGAGAAAAGCAAGACGGTTGATATAGCAAGTGGAATTGACATCCATAGCAACCAAGGACGAGCTTTACCGTGCTTTGATTTTGTTTTATCAACGATCGAACCCATTCCTAAATCTGTTATGCCATCAAAGAGACGTGTAATTAACATAAGTGTTCCAACTACACCCGCACCTATACCTGCAACATCCGTATAATAGTATGTCAAAAAAGCACCGATTAATGCCCAAACAGAAAAAACACCAAAGCTACCAAACCCATATGCAACCATTTCACTTCTCTTCGGAATTTCTACCTGTATAGAAGATATAGACTTACCTAGATCCTCATTTAATTTTTTTGCTAGCACGCTAATTACCTCCTTCGTAAAATTGATATTACTTCCGTTTCAGAAAACGCTTTCATTTTGCAAGATAGTCACATACCTACCGGTTAGTATTTTAATTCCAAACATAAGTATTATTTATCTACTTTTGAACACCTGTCTTTCTTTTCTAAATTTTCTAAAATTTATGATTACAGTTTAATTATAATAGGCAAACTTTAAGACTATCAATCATTATTTTTCCGTTCATATTCACCTTGCTATATCAAAATACTAATTTATGATAATTTAAAACCCTTTTTATAAAACATAAAAAGGGTCTACTTTGTATGAATTTCTTTTTCTTTAACCATTTCCTTATAGTAGCTTAATAACTCCTCTGAATTCTCATTTAACTCTTTCTTCCCCTTTTCACTAATGGTATACACTCCTCTTTGTACTCTTTCAAACCACCCGTAGTAGTTCTTAGTCAATATAGAGGAAGTTTTATTACCTGTTCCAAGCTCTCTCAATGCTTTAGGTGATAAGTCACCATACCTCTGTAAGTAACAGGCAATTTGAATACAATTCTCCTTATAAGCCGTTATAATCTTAGTTCTACTACTGCCGCCTATATTATAATCCGCACTTCTTCCACTGATTTCTTTAAGAACTCTATTCCTTTTTCTATTATTTCTAGACTTTTTACGTTCAAATGGTGTTGGTTCAAAAATAACCTCCACGTTTTTCCTGTTACCTGAAAATGACACGATAATTAATCCTAACTCAAGTCTTCTGACCAGATGGCAAAGATCAGTCCATTTTTTTGAACGTAATTTATATTTTGGTTTTGGAACGGCAATATAGACAGAATCAGTTAAACGTTGTCGTTTTGTGGCTTGCACAAGTAAGTCGACACTTAAATTAAGCTTTAATTCAACAACAACTAACTCATCTTCTTTAACAGCAGCTAGATCACAATCATTCACTTCACCGTATACTTCATAACCTTCTTTAACAAAATATCTCTGTATCGGCTTATATAGGTCTATTTCTTGTAGTTTCTTCTTTTCTGTCATGGGAACCGCCCCTTTTTCATGCTGTTTTATGCTTTGAATTCTTTCCACTATTCTTTATTTGAATCGGAGTAATAGTTCCTATTAGCGCAATTACACTACTAGCAATTAATATACCGGTTAAACCTTTTAATGCTATTAAAGATAGTAAGCCAAAGATAATTAGGTCAAATGCAGAATCAAGAACAGAAATTAACGACAAAGTAGTAGCACGAATTTCTGAAGGTATAAGATCATTTTTTAATTGAGAATAAATTGGCCTTCTTATTGCCTGTCCCATTCGCAATATGAAGAAAGCACCAATTACAATCCATAATAATTCACCAAGTAAAGCAGATAATAATAGCCCAACTGCAGCCAAACCTCCAGTAACATTCATCAATAATGTTCTAGAAAACCGGGAAGTAAACCATCCCACTGATTGTGAGGTTACAAATCCTAAAACAGCAGCAAGAGCATACAGCACCCCAATCATTACGACCGGTACTCCTGCGGAAGTAAAAATCGGTTGATTAAATGCTTCATAGACTGAGTCTGCCGGTATAAAAACAAGTGTAAAATTAATAAATAATAGCAAAAGAGTTGGCGCTTTTCGAATCGCTCTCACACCAGATACTACTTGGGTAAATGGATTTTCTCGATAAGAGCCATAATTACTTGGATTTTTCACAAAGAATATCAACAATAATTCAACGACATGAAAAATCAACCCTAATACAATTAAAAAGACAAACTGTTCATCCTGAAGATCTTTAGCAAAATATGCACCAAAAATAACTGCGAGAATCATAGATACAAATCCTGCCGACTGAATTTTCCCCATCGCCCTGTCCATGCGATGATGATCATTGTCCTCCTTCAGTGACTCATAGATGAGAGCCTCATCAGCACCCGAGAAAAAAGTTACCGACAAACCATTAATCGCACTGAATAAGAAAAACATCCATGGGTCCTGTGCAAAAATTAGCACTACCAAACTACCAATTTTCAACACAACTCCAATTAAAAAGGATACTTTAGCCCCGAATCGGTCTGCAACAATTCCTCCTGGAACCTCTCCAGAAAATTTGTAATAAAAGAATATGTGAAGCTTCAAGCCCTCTCCCTAAATAGAAAAGAGTTAAGACAGGTGCAATAAAATTGATCGTTCCAAAAAAACGAATCCAAAACATAATTCGTATGTTATGTGATGATATAGATTGTATATTCATTTACTTCTCCCGCTGGAATGTGTTCGTAAAACTTGTTTTACGAATATAATATTAAATACAACAATATTTTATTATTTTATCAAACTATAGTTCTTTTTGGGTTAATTTTTAAGCAAATGCAACAGTGACCCTGCTTATAGAATGGTTTTTACTCCTATCTTCCATATTCCTTCTATTTATTTCCAAAAGTATTACTCAGTACCTTGCATTATTCAATACTGTGTTATATTCTATTGGAGGGATGGTTTTTTTGGTAAAAAGATACAATTAAATTATTGATGGATTGTAGGTGAAATCAATTTGAATATTCAATTTAAAAAAGGAGCACTAGAACTTTGTGTACTTATGCTCATTTCCAAAAAAGACCAATATGGATATGAACTAGCTCAAAACATTTCAAGTAAAATCGAAGTCGCCGAAGGAACCCTCTATCCTTTATTAAGAAGATTAACGAAAGATGACTATGTAACTACTTACTTAGCAGAATCAACAGAAGGCCCACCAAGAAAGTATTACTCCTTAACATCAAAAGGGCTGGAATATATGAAACTTTTAGTTGAAGAATGGCTTCAATTTTCTAGTGCAGTAAATGAATTTATAGTGGAGGGAACAGAGAGTGGAAAAAAATAATTTCTTTCTAAAAAGACTAAATGACTTGTTAATTAACGTCCCTGAACAGGACCGTAAGGAAATGCTTTATGATTTCGAAGAACACTTTTCGATCGGGTTTGCCAATGGAAAGACTGAAAATGAAATGATCGAAGAACTGGGCGATCCCGCTATCATTGCTAGAGATCTACTGGCAGAATATAAAATGACAAAAACCGAAACTGTTAAATCTTCACCAACTATTATAAAGTCGATCTTTGCAGGGTCTAGCTTAACCTTTTTTAATCTAATATTTATTCTCGGTCCTGCTCTGGGAATATTCGGGATATACGTTGGACTATGCGGAGCTGCTATCACATTAACACTCTCTCCTCTTGCATTGATTGGTTCACTTATATTTAACGGTTTTGAAGATTTCCTTTTCCTATTTTTTGCATCAATGGTGACGTTTAGTTTAGGTATCTTATTAAGTATTGCAATGATTTATTTAGGCAAATTTTTATATCGATTGGCATTAAGCTATGTAAAGTTTAATGTGAGAATAATTAAAGGTGAAAAAGGAGCGATCGTGGCATGAAAAAGATTGTAGTAATAGCACTAACATTATTAGTCATTGGAATACTTGGGTCAGCGGTAACTGCTGCTGTAACAGATACCTTCACTCTAGAGACAGTAAAGCTTCATGAAGAGAGTGAAATAAATAATAGCAATATTAAGAATATCAAAGTAAATGTCTCTTCAAGTGATATCCAGCTTACTCCTTCTGAAAGTGAAAATATTAAGGTAACTCTTGATGGTCGTGTTAGCGAGAAGGTACTTGATCGTTACCAATTTAACGTGGAAGAAAATGGTGAATCTCTTCATGTTAATCTGGATCTTGAATTATTTTTTAGCATCGGTGTTTCAATTGCTGATTTAACCGTAATGATTGAAGTGCCAGATAAACACTATAAATCTATTGTATTAGAATCATCATCCGGTGATATACATGTTAATCAACTTACAGCAGATGAATTGGA
The DNA here is from genome assembly GCF_011008845.1 of Bacillus mesophilus. Taxonomy (GTDB): domain Bacteria; phylum Bacillota; class Bacilli; order Bacillales; family SA4; genus Bacillus_BS; species Bacillus_BS mesophilus. The sequence goes on from NZ_JAAIWM010000015.1 coordinate 20,683, forward strand.
CACTCAATCAAGTTCTGGCGATATTCATATAGATAAGGTTGAATCTAAACAATCATTCATCCTAGAATCTTCAAGTGGAAGTATTGAGGTTCTGAACTCTACTGCTCCTAGTTTTACTGCTTCTGCTAGTAGTGGAGACATTTCGTTCAGAGAAATACATGGTAACATTGCTGTTAACACTTCATCAGGTGAAATAAAGTTAGATAATGAAAAAGTAGCTGGTGATTTTATTGCAGAAGCTTCAAGTGGTGATGTCACGGTAAACTATAAAGAATCTCCAACATCTTTATTAATAGACTTTGAAGGTAGTTCTGGTGATGGAGATGTGAGTTTAGAAAATGTTAACTACGAAGAAAAAGCAGATGATCTAATTGTTGGTAAAATTGGAGATGGTAAATACACTGTTAAAGTTCGTGTGTCTTCAGGTGATTTTAAGCTTAATTAATACCTTCTATAGAATTTCTCCATACCAGTAAGGTTCTTCAAAGCCTTACTGTTTTTTTGTTCAAATTATTTTTCAACAGCAGATTTTATTTATTTCCTCTCCCATCCTTCTTTTACTAGTATAAAAGTCTAGAAAAACATCAATATAGATAGACTATTTGTCGAATGTTGTATTATTTTGTTGAATATTTATCCATACATGCCGATATAAAAAGAAACGATTTCTTTTAAGGAGGATATATGACAACTATCCAAGATTTAAAGCATGGAGAAACGGTGAAAAAGAATCGGCTAATGTTTATTGCCTATACTATTTCTCTAGTTGCCGCCCTTTTACAAACACTAATGACAGGTTCAATGGACAAGGCTTTATTTTATGGTACAGAGATCATACTATATTCAGCTCTCTTCTTTATCTATCCAAAGATTTGGAAGAATCCACTGGTGTACTCTTACGTAACTGTTCTATTCATGTACGGGTTTACTACTTATTATCTGTTTACAGCAGACAATACAATTAGTATCGTATACATCATTATCTATCTGACAATTATTTCTGCCATTCACCTAAAGAAGAATATTTTCCTATTAGGATTTTTCTTAGGAGCAATTGATTTATTTATATTTAAGGGGTTACCATCAGTACATCAGGATTTGTACGATGGGATGTTTCCAATTGTTATGCTTGTTTATGTCCTCATTGGAATGGTCTTCTTCTTAATTATTAAGATGAACGAAGAACAATTTAAGCAGTTACAACTATTCATGGCTCAATCAGAAGAACTAGCAAACAAACAAATTGAAGAGCGCGAAAATCTTCAGAAAAATGTTGAAAGTCTCGCTGAGGAATTCCAAGGAGTTAACCAAAAGGTTCAAGCTAGCATTGAATCTCAGAACCAAATGAGATCAGCCATTAGTGAAATGGCTGCAGGTAGTAATAGTCAATCTGAACAAATTACCGATATAGCTAGTAATGCTTATGAAACAAAAGGACAAATGGTTCACCTCTTCTCTCTATCAGAGAATCTTTCAAAAGATACAGAGTTTGCTAGCTCTATTGTTAAGAGTGGAACAATTGAAATGACGACACTAAAAGAAGGAATGGAATTATTAAAGACCATTTTAGACCAATTTAATCAACAATTTACCATTCTAACAAACAAAGTTCAGGATATGGCTAACTTAACCACGACAATCAACAATGTCTCTGAACAAACTAACTTGTTAGCTCTAAATGCATCGATTGAGGCAGCCCGAGCAGGAGAAGCTGGTAAAGGATTCTCAGTAGTAGCACAAGAAATCCGCAAATTAGCAGAATTAACTAGAATATCAAGTGAAAAAATTTCTACTAGTCTTGTCGAATTAAATGAGACAAATAATAAATCTCTAATAAAAATTAAAGAGACAAACGAACAAGTTTCTAAAAACGTAAAGTCAACTGATACTTTAACAGAGTCTTTTACTCAATTCCAAGATATTACCACAAGATTGCGTGACGGTGTTGCCATGGTATTATCTGTATCAGAAAATGTAAAGCAAAAATCAGAAACTGTTGAATATTCAACAAATGAACTAGCAGCAATCATCGAGGAAGCTAGTGCAAGCTTACAAGAGATGAGTGCCACAATAGAATCGTTAACAACCGACAATGAGCACATAGCAGAAATAGTAGGTAACACCAACTCAAAGTTGCAACATTTGATTAAATAATATGTACTTAAAACAGCCCTCTGTCTCAGAAGGGCTGTTTTATTTTTTAACAGTTTGGGCTTTTTCGTACCGACTATGAGCGGAAAAAATTGCTTCTGTGTGGTATTAGTTATATTTACGAGTTGCCCCTACTCTTCTTGGCAGTAGGATTTTATCGGAAGACGTATGAAGGAACATTAAAAATATTCCATAATATCACCATGAATATCATTGAAAGTAACCATGCTAAAGGAGGTTGTCTATAATGAACTCTTAAGATGGAAAACAAAACTAGGTTAAATAAAGAAGACCACCAAAAATTCCAGCCATTATAATGTTCAATCGTGCCAAGATTTAAATCAATTAGTTCATTAACCCCATATAAAGAAACCCAGCCAAGAATATATAGGATTTTTTTCCATGTATTTTCAGTTGGAAACTTTGATAGGAATATTAAAATAGTTGCTGGATATTTAATCAACATAACTGAAAGTGATACATGTGAATTTGTGACTCCCATTTCTTCATCTATAATTGGGGGTACATATCTCCACATTGGATAAGCATCAGAAAGCAAATAAAGATATAGAAAATCACCTATAATAAAGTAAAGAATAGTTGGGTAGTAATTTCGCCAATTTTCCCAATCTCCCCACTTCCATAAAGCAAACAACCATATAGCTGCATAAAGTGCATTTAACATTGATGAAAGTTCTCCTAATAATCGTATTTTCCATTTTGTTACATTTTGACCGTAAAGTTAAAATAATATTAGTATAAATACCACTTTTTAACTTATTTTCGTTTTTCTTGAAACAACCTAACTTGTATGTGAAAATTAAAAGGATATAATTCCATAGATCTGGCACCTTATAACTCGTCGTATTTAAGTTTTGTAGAGAAGTATCGTACCTTTTCTAGGCAAATAGATAATATTGGAGGAATCATATAATGAGAACCATGGAACTCGGAAAGAGTGGTTTAGAAGTCCCAGTTGTTTCAATTGGTTGCATGAGAATTAACTCACTGGACAAACCTTCAGCTGAAGAATATGTTAAAACTGCACTTGACTTAGGTGCAAACTTTTTCGATCATGCTGATATATATGGAGGAGGAAGTTGTGAAGAGATCTTCTCTGAAGCAATAAATATGAATCCTACTATCCGCGAAAAAATGATTCTTCAGTCTAAGTGTGGAATAAGAAATGGAATGTTTGACTTTTCTAAAGAACATATATTAGATTCTGTTGATGGAATTTTGAAGCGTCTAAAAACAGAATATCTAGACATCTTACTTTTACACCGTCCCGATACTTTGGTCGAACCAGATGAGGTTGCTGAGGCATTTAATCAGTTGGAAAGCTCAGGAAAGGTTCGTCATTTTGGGGTATCCAATCAAAAGCCTATGCAGATTGAGTTATTAAAAAAATCAATTAGGCAACCAATTGTAGCTAATCAGTTACAATTAAGTATTACAAATGCAAATATGATTTCTCAAGGTTTTAATGTGAATATGGAAAATGAAGCATCTATTGACCGAGATGGGAGCATACTTGATTATTGCAGATTGCATGATATCACTATTCAGCCTTGGTCACCATTTCAATACGGGTTCTTCGAGGGTGTATTCCTAGGAAATGATAAATTCCCAGAATTAAATGAGAGAATTAATGAAGTTGCTGATAAGTATGGGGTAAGTAATACAACAATTGCAGTCGCTTGGATTTTACGCCACCCTGCTAAAATGCAGCCAGTAATCGGAACTATGAACTTAGAACGCCTAAAGGATTGCTGTAATGCAGCTGATTTACATATGACTCGTGAAGAGTGGTATAGCATCTACCGTGCTGCCGGAAATATATTACCATAAATAGATCAGCCAGTATCTAATTTCAATATAAGAAAGCTCTTTTTAAAAAAGGACAAAAACTGATTAGTTTTTGTCCTTTTTGTTTAAGTTTGTTTGACTGTGTTAAAACTTGATGTTAACTTTCGGTAATAGAACACTCGCTTTCCGCGGGCGAGTCCATAAGCCCAGAGTTGACCTAAAGCTCATTTCAAGTTACTTTATTCATCAATATGGATGATCTTAAGGCTGGAGATTCCAATTATATTTCGCTAAGTCGATATGACCATTTGATGATACTCTTACCCCCTCATTCTCTAGCAGTAAGACTTGCTCGCTATACAAGGCTTCATCGTTGATTGTAATATAACCTTCTTTATTCATAACTCGATGCCAAGGAAGACAATGCTTTTCACTCATCGAATGCAGAATTCGGACCACTTGGCGTGCCGCACGAGGACTTCCAGCAAGACTAGCGACTTGTCCATAAGTCATTACTTTTCCACTCGGAATTTGTAATATGATCTCTAGTACACCTTTCGTAAATGGAGTCATTATTGATCCTTCTTTCCTAATCTGAACCTATCACAAAGAAATGATTAAGTCTGCGGTCCTTAACCGTTTTAAATTTTACTTATCTCTATTTTTGTTAATAAATGCAAGGACACGTTGCTCGGTTACTTCTGGTCTTACCCAAAAGTCAGGCTGTAACCCTACAGTTTCTTTATTTATTATATCTGTATTATAATTGAAATAAGTTGGAACCTCCATTTTAATGTTTGTATGAGGCAACTGATAGATTAGAGCGTTTCCACTAATCATAGCACCCATTGTACTCATACCAACAACAGTTGTTTGATTAGCTAGCTTTAACTGTGCAACCAGATGTTCAGCTGCTGAAGCTGTGTTACCATCAGTTAATATAAAAATTTGAGTCTCATTATCTGTTACTTGATGAAACTCGTTTTCCTCCACTTCCCAGGTAGGCCCTAAAGGACCATTTAAATTTTCTAGTCTATTTATATCGGTGTACCCCTCTTCAAATGTCTCTGTTGAGAGTCCCTGTTTCAAATATAAATCAACGGTATCTTGTACAAAGGTTTTACCTGTATCCGAGAATAAGTAAATAGATTTCGAATTCCAACTTACAGGTTTCTTGAAAAATTCCTCTAACCACTTTTTGACAAGAATCATGCTACCACCACTATTTCCTCTTACATCTAACACAAGATAAGGTTCGTCTCTAACTTCTCTGGCAGTTTTAATGATATCACTGTAGGAAAATGGGTCATTTTCAAGAACAAACATGCTTCTTATTTGAAGCCATGGTACGCCTTCTTTTTCTGTTAATAATAACCGGCTACCTTGACGTGACTTTGAAAGTTCTTTTGATTCAGGTCTTAATTCAACAATCTCTTCCTTCTTCTTGTCTCCAACTTGAAGGACTACCCTCCATTCTCTTTCTTCTTTATTCAAAGGCGGTGAAAAAATTCCAAGAATATATCCAATATCTCCATTTTCATTTATAGTAGGCCTTATATAGGATTCAATATCATGATCATTATTAACAGAAAGTAGTTGTGCCTTCTCCCTACCTATAGACCAAAAATCTCCTGTTTCATCTTGAATGAAGCTGTATAAACTAGTGGTGAAAAATTCATAACCGGAAGTATTCAATGGGGTTTGGTCAATTTTAAAATGGGCATCAGCAATAAAATGATAATGTCGCTCTATTAAATGTAAAATTTGTGCTTTTGTCATCACATCTTCTTCGTGAGCCTGGACATCCTTTACTAACAGGTCTCGAGCTGTTTCAAATGTTAGATCCCCACCCATATATTCATATAAAGCATACATATACTTTAAGGAAAGATGCATGACCTCTATATCCTCCAAGATTTCTTTCTTTGTAAAAGATGAGGATGAATTGGATGACTCTTGATTGACAATCCTTAATGTTTCTAAGACATCTCTGGATAACTCAGTATCCTTTGTAACAGAATAATCATATAGTGGAAGCTTCTGTTTATGTAAGGAACTTTCTGTGAAATAAAGATTTTGTTCACTTACCTCATTTAAAGATGCTAAAGCCTCATCAGTTAATGGTTGGTACTTTGAACAACCTCCTATTAGTAGCAAGACTACTATAACAAATCCTATATATTTGCTCATTACTTCCTCCTAATTAAGCTTTTGGTGAATCTAGCAGTAACTGAACCTTCAAATTTCACAAACAAGATTATCTTATGTGTCATAATTTATATTACTTCTATAAACCTCATGCAGAAATTACATATTGAAAATCACATAACTATGTGTGGTTATTCTAAAATATTTTTTATGGATTAAAAAAATCTCTCTCCAGTTCAAAAATAGAACCATAAAAGGGACTCACTGTATAATAATAGTTTCCCTAACGTTCCACTTGATTCTAAAATAATTTTAGCATAAATATCCAGACTATAAACCTCGTTACTAAATATAAAAAAGTGGAAAATCTTAATTAAAGATCATCCACCTTAAGCTCTATAACTCTTTCTCGCTCTTGTTACTTTTTCACTATTACTATTTACTTTCTATATTATAAAATTACCATTATTTAACTATCTGTCTATAGGAATTTGAGAATTCTATACCTTTTATTTAATAATAAAAAACCTTCTGTCTTGAACCAATAGTTAATTAGCTGAATAGGCTAAATAAGAAAAGTTTGGAGAGGATGGAAACCCTAATGAATCCTATGGAGTTTTTTAAAGGGAAGGAAGGATTCCCTTTTAGTGCAATGTCAAAATCCCATTTTAATCCAGAAGAACTTTATGAAATAAAGAATATGGTCAAACAGTACCACTCTATCCTAAATGAAGACTTTTGGGCTGACATCCACGGGGTGAAAGCAAAGAAGAAAAAAAGGGATCCCATTATTCCTATCGAAATTTGGGAAAACGATAAATATGTTTATTTATCTATCATTTATCCAGGTTTACCTGACATAAAGTATGCCAGAATACATTTTCAAAATGACCAGATTGTTAAGGTTAAAATCAAAAATCATTCATTAAAACCTGAGGGAGCGGTTACCCTACTCTCCAGTGATTTACCGCAAAACACATACGAAAGAGAGATCTTTCTAGGTAAGTCTGTCATCACTTCAGATTACTCATCAAGCTATGAAGATGGTGTACTCACCTATACCTTTATAAAAATCAAAGATGAGATTGAGATCCCATTTGACTTTTAAATAAAGGAGGTTAGGGTCATTCCAAAAATAGAAATTAACATAGGTAATTTAAAAGTTTTTAGTCTAGCTGGTACCTCATCTTTAGTCATTGGTAAAGGTTATTATGAAGACCTTTCAAGCCATTCTAAAACAACAAACGGTGTTGGAAGTGCTTATGGTGATGGGTCATATATAAATATGAGCCCTTATCAATCGCCAGTTAATGACCCTGATATCCCTTATAAATCATATAACCCTTACTATTATCAACCATACTATTCTACACAACAAGGTCATTATGGAATGCAGGGAGCACCACATTATTACAATCCTTATGTAGTTAATAATTATTTACCTAGGCCACCTGGTAACTACTGTTAACAGGTGGTTTGATTTTTCCCCAAAAAAAGTACAATTCAATTCGTTGAATTGTACTTTCAGTCTTCTAATCCTAAAGATGACTGAGCTATTGGCATAAACGAGTCCATTCCGTCTGGATCATATACTGGGGAAGCAATTGGGTTGAAATTATTTAATACAAAATCTCCAAATGTCTGACCTGCAATCAGGTTATTTTTAACCTGACTCTCTAATGATTGGTAAAATGACTCACCAACAGAAAAAGCAGCATTTGTTTCCATTTGGTTTATTTTAATTCCACCAAAAAAAACAATACTTACCGGTTCATTATCACCTAATACCATTTTTTCACAACCTTATAGTTTTGCCATATAAACTTCTAGAATACCATTATCATAATGAAATTTTATGCTCTGTTTATCCACTAAGTCTGGAATTTTAACTTTCCTTTGAAAGGGACCTTGAAATATCTCTTGTACGATAATGTTCTTTGTTGTTTCCGGTAAATGAGTGACCACCCTACCACTGATTTCAAGTATTCCCTGTTCATTTAAGAAGATCTTTAAATTTTCTTTTCTTACTCCTGGTAAACTAAGACGGAGAAAATACTGTTGATTTGTTTCAAATAAATCAACCTTAGGAGAGCGAATTTCATTCTTTCGATTTTCTGTCTTTTTATTTTTTAAGGTGTTTGGGGCATTGGGGGACTTTCCATGTGGATTCTTATTGTAATTCATATCAATACCTCCAATAGAATAAGTATTATATAGTCTATTCCGTCATAACAAAGATGTGATAATCATTGGGAGGGAGCTGAGTTGATGCAAAATGAAGAACCTACCATCCAAGAGCTAAAAAATCAGATTACTTATTTGCATCAATACACGCAGCAGTTAAATAAATCTTTAGCCCATATAAATGTGTATGAATATTATATACAAAGCATCACTGTTGATAGTGTAAAAGGTATACTACAATTAGGTTATTTAACAGAGTATGAAATGAAGGAAGATGACGGTATTCACCGCTTTTATATAGGAGATGTTAAAATTAAAAAAGTTGAAGATACTGGAATTGTTGGACTAGGAGTGACTGAAAAGGGTTCTTCAACAAAGGAAGAAGATCAACTGGTCTCTCCAGAAGAAGCATCACCTGATATCCAAAAGATTTATGAGGAAATTAAATCATTATTAGATGTTGAGGACGTGCCTAGTTTCTTTCAAGAGATAGCAACAATAGAGGTTTTACTCCATAAGATTTGGGAGTTCATAAGCGAAAAATGGAACTCAAGTCAACCATTCAGCACGTTTTATGAGCATATATTGCAGAAGTTAAATCAAATTGAACAGTTACACGAGAATACAATCTATCCTCTTCAAAATGACAAACTCATTGTAGTTGCAAACAACATAGAAGAAAAAGCTAAGTCATTACTCGTTATAACGACTCTACTTGAAGCGTTTCTTCCTGGTTATTTTAGCAACCACAATGATGCAAATATCATGATCTGTTCTAAAAAGTTAAATATGAAAGTACCACCAAATAACAAGGTATCAAAAAAGCAAATAAAAACAGCAATAAAAAACACCTTTAATCTTCAAGAGCTTCCGGAAACATATGAAGAAATAACGGAAAACATTGACCTTCTAGAACTCGTCTTTTATCATCGAATTCAACCTGTAGTTCTATCTGAAGCAGCTGCAAATTTTTTTTATATGATCCGAGACCTATACTTACCTAAAAATAATCCAGACAAACTTGACCCTCATTTTAGTTCTGAAGAACAAGTGCTACTGTTTTCTAGTTTGATTAAATACTTGGATCAATATCAAAAGCACATATTACTTGAATACCTACTCATTTAATTTTATTCTTTGAATCTACTATTTTGTTGAATATCGTTGCCGGACACTTGCTTCTATCAAAAATATTTGAACGTGCAAAAGTGTCATCATTTGACCTTTAAAATAGCTTATTCTTTAAATTGTTGAATAATAATTCCTTTTCCATTTTCAATAGTTACTTCTGCAAGAGCACCATTGATGAATGTTATTTGCGGAGGCATGTGACCACAATCAATGTCATAGATAATAGGAATTTGAAGTTCGTTCGCTAGGTCTAGATACACATCTTCTATCGTATAGTTATCGACTGGTGCATTGGCTGCACTTCTTCCGAACATTATTCCAGAGCAATCTTTAAACCACCCAGCTAGCTTCATTTGAACTAATGATCTTCTTAAGTCTGTTGTATTTAATTCACAGTTCTCTAGATACCAAATAAGTGGAGTATCTTGAGTGAAATTCTTTTTAAACCCTGACACATCACCAAATGGAGTGCCAATCAAATGTCTAATTACGTCAATACAACCACCTAGTAATCTCCCCTTAATATGAACAGACTTATTTGAAATAGTTTTCCAATACGTAGGTTCTGTTAAATGGAAAACGCATGGACTAGGCTGTTCATGATTCCACTTTCTTTGGTACTTTTTAGAGGAATATTGAAGAACAGTTTCACCAACAGTCGTTGACAAAACGGATTCCCACATGGCGGTTGTTTCGTCATAATAATCTCCTCTAAAATCGACGAAATTTGAGCCATGAGCTGTAGCGATCCCTGTTCGTAAAGTAATAGCCAATAATAATACACTGGTATCTGAATATCCTAATACCCATTTTTTACCCATCTTATCAAAATCTAGATGTTCTAATATTTCAATTAAAAGTTCCCCACCCCAGGTAGGAATAATTAAATTAATATCATCATTACTCATCATATGATTTAATTCTTTCGCTCGCTTTATAGCTGGTGCCGATTTTGCCTTATCTTGTGTCCAGACAGTCTCACCACAAACTACAGTATACCCTCTTGAACTCATACAATCACACGCTAATTTAAACATATTGTGAAGTGAGCTTGGAACCCCGCTTGAGGGTGCAGTTACTCCTATTGTTGCACCTTTTGATAAAGTTGGATATTTTATCATTCTCATCTTCTCCCCATCTATTATTCTTTTAGATCTACAATTTGTTCTGATATTGTTTTATTTCAAAGTAATTTTATCAGTTCAATCTCATCTCTGATCGGTATACCTTCATAACCAACGTAAGGAATCTCTGGCTTTAACACTCTTGCTTTCTCTACTGCATTTATATGAATAGTGGATATTAGGAAATCACGTTTTTGATAGAATTTTAAGGCATATAAATTATCATTAGTAGTGACTAGTTTTACAAGAATACATCCTTTATTTCTAGCCATTCTTTCTACTTCTTTTACAAGTGCTGTACCAATTCCCTCTCCTTCTTTTATAGAATCTAAGGAGATGATTTCACAAGCTTCATTTTTAATAATGAAGGTAATTAAACCAATTATGTTATCGTTATGATCCAAAACTACAAAACCATCTAATGTACTACAATCATACACTCCACTGGAGATAACCATTTTAGAACTTCCCCAATGATTCTCAAAAAAACTTCTTATTTTTTCGTTTAACACCTGATCAGCCTTTAGGATTTCCATAGATCTAACTCCATTTTATTAGTTTTAGTTTTCGAACTTCTTTAAATAACCTAATGATACCAAAGTTCACCCAATATTTGTAAAGATATTTTCAATAAATAAAAATGTATACAAATATTAAACAAATGCTATACAATATGTGTATATTGAAAACTTGGAAGGATTGAAGTAAATGTTTGGTATTAACAAGAAATCTAGTATTCAACACTCTCTATTTGACCCAAAGGTAGAATTTCCTGATAATATAAAAGTTGCTATCGTTAAAAATAAAGACATCTCCGCTCGTCTGCACTATATGGGTGTAACGAATGAGCATTTAGTAGTCTTGCAGGAATCGCAACCGTTTTTACTAGAGTTAATTGATGAGGTCCTTCAAAAAGTACTTAATCAACTATATAAACAACCCTTTCTACAAAGAATCGCCTCTGAGCATTCAAGTAGAGAGAGATTATATCAAGTTTTTGTTCGATACTTTAAGAGTGTCCTTAGTGGAAATCTGGATGAAGAGTACTTTGAGATGAGGAAGAGAATTGGGGGAACACATAATGGTGCAAATTTACCTGCTGCTTGGTTTATTGCAACCTACTCTGCCTTAAACACTTTATTGGTTCCTCAAATAATAAAGAAGTTTCAAGGGGATCCGGAAAGGTTAACGAAAGTAATTCTGGCTCTTACTCATATAACCAATCTAGATTCACAATTAGTGGTTGAAAACTACATCGAGTCTAGAATGAATGAACTTAAACAAATGAATGCGAGTAAAGAGATCCTTCAGAAAGAATTAGTTGCAATAAGTCAAGAAGTTGCCGCATCAGTTCAAGAAACTGAGGCATCGATTTATGAGACAAGTTCGAAAGCTGAACAAATACGCCAAGAAACAGAGCTTACACAAAAGAGTAGCAAAAATCTAGTAAACTTAACGAACGAGAATGAAAACCAAATGGGTTCTATGATTTATACTTTTAACGAAGTAATTAATGAAGTAAATACCTCTATACAAGGTATCGTTAATTTAAAGAATACATCCGAGAAAATTTTATCAATGACCAAAAACATTGAAGGTATAGCAGATCAAACCAACCTACTTGCACTAAATGCCTCCATTGAGGCAGCTCGAGCTGGTGAACATGGTAAGGGTTTTGCAGTTGTTGCATCAGAAGTTCGTAAATTAGCAGAGAACTCAAAAATGATGAGTAATGAAATAAAAGGGTTAGTTGATCAAAATAATGGTTCAATACTAGAGTTAGTAGACACGATGAAATCTATGAATCTTTCAACACAAAATTCACAAAACCAAATGCAACAAGTAAAGGACGGTCTCTTAACCGTTAAGATGGAGATGGAAAATTATATCTCTATGTTTGACCGAAATAAGCAAGACCTTGATTCTATCGTTTATACCATTCGCGAAATAAACCATACAACCAGTAACCTTTCTGTTTTATCTAACTCTCTATTAGATAAAGCAGAGAAATAATCAAAACAAAAAGCCGCTTATTTGCGGCTTTTATTTGGGTTTATAACCATTTCACTCATACTTTTGAGGTATGATTTTTCTAGATTAGTTTTGCTAAACACTTTCACTAGGTTCTTATGATTAAAGAATAAGAAAACCACAAAGAACATCAGTGTAGAGATAAACGTGGATAACCAATTAATCCAGCTAGACCATAACAAACAACTAAGGATTTGCCTACAAAATAAAAATCGACAGGTTGGTTGCCCTGTCGATTTTTTTATTTTCGGTAAGGAATATTTAATAATCCTGGTACTGTATCGAATTCTAGCCCTAGTTTTTTTAATTCGGGAATAATCTGGCGAAGGGATTTAATCGTATTTGTTCGGTCTCCATCCCATTCAGCACCATCATGCATTAATATAATCGCTCCTGGATGAACATTACTGATCACATTATATGCGATTTGTTCTGGTGGGGCTTCCTGCCAATCTAAAGAATCAACTGACCAGCCTACTACGGAATAGTTCAGCTCTTTCAGTTTTTCTACCAATTCATTATATAGGAAACCATATGGTGCTCTAAATAATTTGGTCCTGTAACCAATTTGTTCTGCCAGAGCATCTTCTGTTTGCGAAACCTCTCTTTCTAAAGTAGCAAGATCCCCCTCTTTTACCAGATTAGGGTGCCAGTATGTATGATTTCCAATAATATGACCCTCGTCAATAATACGCTTAACAAGGTCTGGATAAGCCTTTGCACGAGATCCCATTAAGAAAAAAGTAGCTTTTACATTATTCTCCTTAAGTACATCTAAAACCTGGGGTGTAAAGCGTGGATCTGGGCCATCATCGAACGTCAATGCCACCGTGTTAAGATTTTGCGCCCCCCTTAACACAACTGTTTCTGGATAGCGCTGTTGAAGCACAATATTAGAAACTGGATTTCGAACTCGTTCTGTCTCTGCTCCTCCTTTTAATGGAGGTAAATTATTATTAGGTTGTGCGTATATATAATGGGTATGAGGTGAAAAAAAACACATTATTACTGAAATCATAAACAGCCCTATAAAACTTTTTCGTTTCATCGATTCATCTCCTTATTCTTATATTTCAATGTTAGTTTTGATTAAAACATGTACTTTATTCCTATTAAGCGAACTCTTACATGTAAAAATTTAGAATAAGGCTTATATAATTCTTCGTTTGTTTTTTCTTCATGAAGCAAAAAAGGAACATTAAGACTATTTCAATGGATTTGGGCTATTTCACACTGACCACAAGTTTAACGAGAGAATACAATTTAAGATTAAACTATATGAAAAATGACAAGCTCCATCAAAAAAATAATTGGAAGTTTTTGTATTGGGTAAACTAGTATTAGGTTTAATTCTACATACTCGGGGTGATTCTAATTCATATTCAGGGAAGTATTATTTCAGGTGATTTTGATGAAAATAGCAATCAGTTTTACATACAACAGTTAAAGGGCTTTGAAACAGGTTCGGTATTGACTAAAGAACAATTCACGAAATTATATCTATATCTAAAGCAGCATGAAGATCAACCTGATGGTCAAGTGATTACTCTATATGATCAAATGCCAGTTCTGCTAACACAGCTTCAAATTAAGCAACTATTAAAAGATTTTGAGCAACTTCAAACAATGTATACCTAATTATTCGTTCATAAAATTGTCAAAATAAATCTTTCTTCTATGTGAGATATCTCACAGGAGGAATCAAGAAAAAAATTTACAATAACAATACAAACAAACATAGGAGTGATGTTATATGTTTATGGCGTATTTTATTGTAATTAGTATTTTCTCGATTGGAATTCTAGTCTCTAAAGCAATTATGGATGGAGTGATGGCCTCAGAAGAAAGAGAACTATCAGATTTAGAAAATAAAATGTAAAGAAGTTTTTTAACACTAATAATTCTTCATAAACAGTTAGATGCTTACTCTTTTTGTATCTTAACTGTTTTTTATTTGTTTCAACCTTGACCTAACCTTCTAATGACTTAAACTTTTTCTAACAAAGTAAAAGATTTACAAACTGATATATAAATTCTTTACATCCTCTGTTACTATAGTGATGTCTGGCTATAGGAGGGGAATAAATGGAAAATAAGCTAGCATTTATAATGATTGCTGTAGGGGCATCCTTATGGGGCATCATCGGTTTTTTTGTCACATATTTAAATGTTGTTGGATTTACACCAACACAAATAGTAGCAATTCGTGCTCTATCCGCTAGTTTTTTCCTAGTCCTTTACGTACTTATTATGAACCGCTCTCTTTTTAAAATTAATGTTGCTGACAGTTCGTACTTTATTGGAACTGGTATCTTTAGTATTGTTCTATTTAATTGGTTTTTATTTAGTGCGATTGAGGAAACTTCCATTACTATAGCTTCTATTCTTTTATATACAGCACCAGCTTTTGTAACGATTTTATCAAGAATTCTCTTTAAAGAATTTTTGACACCTCGAAAGATGATTGCACTATTCATCACATTAGTTGGTTGTTCTTTTGTTATTGGAGTTTTCCCGAATAATGAGGAATCTATATCTTTATATGGCTTCATTCTAGGTATTGGATCGGGATTTTTCTATGCATTGTACAGTATCTTTGGTAAATTTGCACTAAAGAAATACAACTCGTTAACTGTGACTGTTTATACCTTTTTGTTTGCCGCAATTGCCATAACCCCCTTTAGTGGGATATGGAGTGTTCTCTATTTATTTACAGACTTGAAGGTATGGATGTATGTGATCGGTCTTGGATTTTTATCAACAGTTCTTCCCTATTTATTCTATACAAAAGGATTAAACACAGTTGAATCCAGTACTGCTTCAATTATTGCAACTATTGAACCAGTCGTTGCATCACTTATAGGATTTTTATTATTTCGTGAACAGTTAGTTTTATGGCAATACATAGGAATAGTCTTCGTTATAACAGCTGTTATAGTCGTTCAAGAGAAACCTCGAAACACTAATAAGAATAAGAAAAATATAAAACAAGAGGTTACATCGTAAATATTAAAAAGGAAACTAGCATGGCTACTAGTTTCCTTTTTTGGGTCTTTTTAAAACTATATTATTGAATTTTTACTATTCCAAAAGTGCAAAGATTTAATCTCTGCACTTCTTAGACGTTAACCTTCTAATAATAAATCTTCTGGATCCTCTAACAGTTGTTTCACTCGAACTAAAAATTGGACCGCTTCTTTTCCATCTATAATACGATGATCATAAGAAAGAGCGAGATGCATCATTGGTCTGACCTCAACTGTATCATTTTCTTCATCAACCACAACTGGACGCTTTTGAATTTTATGCATACCTAGTATCCCAACCTGTGGCGTATTCAAGATTGGTGTCGAATTAAGTGAACCAAAGATTCCACCATTGGTAATGGTAAATGTCCCACCAGTTAAATCACCAAGACCTAATGAGTTCGTTCTAGCCTTTTCAGATAGTCTGCCAATTTCTCTTTCGATTCCGGCAAAACTTAATGAATCTGCATTCCGAACAACAGGTACAACTAATCCATCTTCTGTTGATACTGCAATACCTATATCATAAAATTTCTTTAGAAGAATTTCGTTTCCTTGAATTTCTGCATTCACTAACGGAAACTCTTTCAATGCACCGATAACCGCCTTTGTAAAGAATGACATAAATCCAAGCTTTACATTATTCTTCTTGAGAAAAGCATCCTTTCGTCGATTTCTCAAGTCCAAAATGGCAGTCATATCTACTTCATTAAAGGTAGTTAGCATTGCGGCTGTTTGTTGAGCTTCAACTAAACGCTTCGCAATGGTCTGACGTCGTCTTGACATTTTGATACGTTCCACTCGTTCATCATCTTGCTTGGTAGCCATTGGTTTAGGAGTGGTTTTTGTTTCTTCGTTTTTGATTGAAGATTGATTCTTATATGCTTCTACATCATCTGTACGAATTCTACCAAGTGGATCCTGAAAAGGAATTTCGTTCAAATCAATTCCTAGTTCTCGTGCACGCTTTCGTGCTGCAGGAGAAGCAATCGGTTTTCTTTCTTTCCCTTTTGCTTCTTGACTAGCTTCAGGCTGTTGTTCGGTGTTCTGTTTAACTGGTTCTGTCTTTTCTTCTGATTTCAATTCCGTGGTCGCTTTTGTATCTTGTGTCTCATTCGTATCGCTAGAAACAGCTGCAGTTCCCTTTTCATCCAATCTTGCTATAACTTGCCCTACCTCTACCGTATCACCAGGTTGAAAAAGAAATTCAGAGATTACTCCGCTCTCTTCACTATTGATTTCTACGTTAACTTTATCTGTTTCAAGTTCGGCAATTGGTTCACCTTTTTCTATATAATCGCCTTCTTTTTTTAGCCATTCAGCAATTGTTCCTTCTGTTAGGGATTCGGCTAGTTCTGGTACTTTAATTTCCTTCATTCCTTCTCTCCCCCTTCTGTTACATATAACGCATCCTCGATTATTCTTGCTTGTTCATGCTTATGGATCTGTGGCTCACCTGTTGATGGACTAGAACGTTTATGGCGGCCGACGTATGCTACTTTCACACCCTCTGGCACAAGATCTCTCACATACTCTTGCAACACAGGCCAAGGTCCCATATTTCTTGGTTCCTCTTGAACCCAGCACACTTCTTCTAAATTAGAAAAGCGTTTAAAAAGCTCTTTCACTTCTGATTTAGGAAATGGGTACAACTGTTCTACTCGTGCTATATGGAGGAGATTCTTTATTTCAGGATCTTTATTTTCAAGCTCAGTAGCTAAATCAATTGCAACTTTCCCGCTACAAAGCACTAATTTTTTGACTTTCTCAGGAGTTTCTCCTGTACCTGGCTGTTCAACTAGAAGATTAAATTTCCCATTGCTCAACTCAGTAGGAGACGAAGCTGTTAAACCATGACGTAGAAGACTTTTTGGAGTCATAATGATTAGTGGACGTGCTTCTTCTCCGTCAGTAATAATCGCCTGTCTTCTTAGAATATGGAAATACTGTGCTGCACTTGTTAAATTAGCAACTGTCCAATTATTTTCAGCTGCAGACTGAAGGAATCTTTCCATTCTCCCGCTTGAATGCTCTGGTCCTTGACCCTCATAGCCATGAGGTAAAAGCATAACAAGACTAGACTTTTGTCCCCACTTCGCCCGACCTGCTGCAATAAACTGATCAATTATGGGTTGTGCTACATTTACAAAGTCACCAAATTGAGCTTCCCACAATACAAGTGCTTCCTGTGCCTGAACACTATAGCCATATTCAAATCCCAAAACTGCAGATTCCGACAATGGGCTGTTGAAAAGAGAAAACGATGCTCTTGCATCTGGTAAATGGTGCAACGGTAAATACCGATCATTATTTTTGAAATCGTGCAAAACTAGGTGACGATGAGCAAACGTACCTCTTTCACTATCCTGTCCTGTTAAGCGAACAGGCTTTCCATCATGAAGAATCGTTGCAAATGCTAACGTCTCTGCAAGTGCCCAATCAACTCGGCCCCCATCATCAAATGCTTTCTCTCTACGCTTAAGGATTTTCTCAAGCTTAGGATACACATTAAAATCTTTTGGCCAACTTAATAAGTTATGATTAATGTTTTTAAGCACATCAACCGATACAGTTGTGTCGACTACTGGAATCCCTTCTGCTACAGGCTTTGGAATCGTCTTTTTCTCTTCTGCACTCTGTAAACTTAACTGATCAAAGATAGTCTGAAGCTTACTCATAACATCTTTCTCTTTCTGTTTACCTTCATCTTCTGTCAATAATTGTTTTGATACGAGTACATTCATGTACCTTTTTGCTACAGTTGGATGGTTTTTAATTTTTTCATAAAGTTGAGGTTGTGTAGTACCCGGGTCATCCATCTCGTTATGTCCGAATCTACGGTACCCCACAAGGTCAATTAAAATGTCCTTGTTAAACTTTTTACGATATTCATAAGCAAATACCATCACAGCTATACAGCTTTCTGGGTCATCTGCATTTACATGGAGTATAGGTATTTCAAATCCCTTAGCTAAGTCACTTGCATAAGTGGTGGAGCGTGAATCCTCCATATCCGTTGTGAAACCTAATTGGTTATTTGCAATGATATGGATGGTACCACCGGTCTCATAACCTTTAAGACGACTTAGGTTTAACGTTTCCGCAACAACACCTTCACCTGGAAAAGCTGCGTCACCGTGTACAAGTACACTAAATGCTTTTTGTTTATCAGGGTTTGGAAATCCCTTTTGATGTCGTTCCTGTTGTGCTGCACGTGTCATTCCTTGCACGACTGGATTCACAAACTCTAGATGACTAGGATTATTTGCAAGATTAATTGTAATTGTTCGTTCTTCTCCCTGAACCTCTAGATTAGCACCTAGGTGATATTTGACATCCCCAGACCAACCATAGTTAATTCCACGTGAACCTTCTGATGGAACAAGCTCTTTATTCGGGGAATGATGGAATTCAGAAAAAATAAGTTCATATGGCTTGCCTAGTACGTGAGCTAAAACATTCAAGCGACCTCTATGGGCCATGCCAATAAAAATATTCTCTGTATGATCCTCACAACCACTTTCAATGAGCTTATCAAGCATAGGGACAAGCATATCCAATCCTTCAATAGAAAAACGCTTTTGACCAACGAATGTTTGCTGAAGGAATTTTTCAAACCCCTCAACCTGAAGAAGACGATCAAGAAGTTTAATTCTTTCCTCTTTTGGGAAAGCAATTTTTATTTTTTCTTGCTCAATATACGAATCTAACCACTTTCGCTCTGACTCGTCATGTATATGCTCAAATTCATACGCAATGCTTTGAGAATATACATTAGATAAATGTTCATACGCCTCTAACCCATTTCTAATAAAATGAGGCGCATCCTCCCAAACTAGGTCAGCTGGTATTCTTTCTAATTGCTCCCTAGTTAGGTTATAAGAATCTAATTCCTTGAAGCGTGAAGACTTTGAACCCATTTCCTCAAGAGGATTTATAGTAGCAGCCAAGTGTCCAAAGCGACGCAGATTTCTTAAAAGCTTCATGGCCGACACAATTGATTTTAGGTCCTGATTGCCAACAGTTTCTGCAACGGTCTCAACAGTAGTATCTTCTGATGGCGGTGGACCTAACTGTTCAAACAATGACCTCAATGTGTCATCTACTGAACTGGGATCCACTTGGTATTTCTCATATGCTTCGTATATATAGCCCATATTTGGACCATAAAATGACTCCCAAACTTTTTTTGTTCCATTATTATTCATCCTAAAGCCCCCATTCTGTCTTAGGGATCTAGTCCTAGATCAGTTGGATTTGTGTTTATTTATTACATACTTATCAAAAATATTCATCATTATGTAAGGTATTTAAACGTCTACCATACTATACCCAATTTTGACCCATTTCTAACCCAATTTAAATTTAAAATAAAATCAAGATTAATCTAACACTTAGCTAATCAATAGTTAGCGAAGTGCTAGCACTCTCCAGATAGACATTTTATCGCATTAACGCATTGGGGGCCTGGCCCCCAATGCGTTACCATGTTAAAGAAAAAGAGCCTGAGAATCTTCTCAAGCTCATTGTCTATTTAGATAATACTTTTATAAACTCTCTCATGTAATCTGGTAAATCAGGTGGTCGGCGACTTGATATGATGTGGCCATCAACTACAACAGGCTCATCTACCCATATAGCTCCCGCATTTTCCATATCGTCCTTGATACCCGGCGTACTTGTAACCGTTTTGCCTGATAAGATCCTTGCTGAAATTAACACCCATCCTGCATGACAAATTTGTCCGATCGGTTTTTTCTGATCATCCATTGTCTTAACCATATTTAAGACCTCATCAAACCTTCTTAGTAAGTCCGGAGACCAGCCTCCAGGTACTAAAATTGCATCATAGTCATCTACATTAATTTCTTTAAAAGACAAATCAGAAGTAATCGGAACACCATACTTTCCTATGTACTTTTCTCCTGCCTTTTCACCAACTATGTCTACAATGGCTCCTTCTTCTCTAAGTCTAAGTACTGGGTACCATAACTCCAAATCCTCAAAATCCGGACTAACTAGTTGGATGATTCGTTTTGATTTAAGCTTCATTGTTAGATAGCCTCCTTTTTTCATTATTATATAAGAGTATCATTCCTTATCCTCAATCGGCAAAATGTACCGATAGGGAACTGGGGAAGCCAAGACTGTTGATGTATTGATTTGACCATACGGTATTAATCGATCAATCAATAATCTCATATTATTCATATTTGATACAGCAGCCTTGATTACATAGCTAACCTCACCTGTAACTCGATGACACTCAATGATTTCCTCTGTATTTATTGCCATTTGTTCAAACTCAGAGATTGATACCTTTAAACTTCCTACTAATATAATGAGGAGTATCTCCCGTCCAACACCTTGCAATGATACTCGAGTCGTAAATTCTTCAATCACATTATTTTCCTGTAAACGGTGTAATCTTTCTGTGATACTCGGCCTACTTAGTGCTAACTCAACTGATAAATCACTAATCGTCATGCGTGCATTTTTTTGTAAAAGCTCTAAAATTTTCAAATCAATCTTGTCCATGAAAACGCCTTCTTTCAAAATGAATACAGATTACGTTATTTCAATTCAATTTGTTTATAATCCACTCATAATACCTTCATTATACCATGTAAATATCTCCCTTTATCTTTTATATTTAATATAGGATAACTTTTACAGAATTTGAGGTGAAAACATACATGAAAAAGATTCTATTTATTTTGCTAGGATGTTTAATCGTAACTTTCGGAATTATCGTCCTAAGACATTCTAATATTGTTACTGGTGGTACAGCTGGTTTATCACTAAGCGTAACCTATTTAACAAATATTCCTTTTGCGATTACCTTCTTCCTTATTAATCTACCTTTCTATATTTTCTCTGTACTTCAAATGGGTTGGAGATTTACATTAACTACAGCTGGTGCTGTTACTGTCCTTTCGCTTATGACTGCAGTGGATCAGTTTCTACCAAGCTTTTCAATTCCAATGTTAGTTGGTGCTGTCTTAGGTGGGTTATTAATAGGACTAGGCTTATCATTAATATTTATGAACGGTGCTTCACTCGGGGGAGCCAATATACTAGCCTTATTCCTGCAAAAACGTTTTAATCTAAACCCAGGAACTATAAACTTTATCTTTGATCTTTTTGTGGTAGTCTCTAGTATTTATGTAATTGGATGGATTAAAGGATTGTGTTCCATTCTCTCCATTTTCGTAATTTCTAAGGTGATTAGCTATTTTAAAGAGGATATAAAAAGAAAAACTACTGCACCTGCTAAAAAGGAAAAGCAGGCAAGACCAAAGGTTCATGTTCCACTTGCGGATTAATTTTATTAGGTGACACTGTTCGAATGAACAGTGTTTTTTCTTACTTGTGAGGCTCACTTTGTTTTGCTAGACTTGTCTTATATTATTTTATATTAATAAAAGGAGCGAACACATATGTCTAACAAAGAGCTAGAACAACACATCATCCACAATTACCAACAAGACGAAAAAATGATGATTCTTGTGTTTGCTCAGTGGTGCGTGAACAATGATTTAGATCCAGAAACTCTGTACCTGAAAGCATATCCGAAACAGGCGACTAATCCTTTCCTGAAAGAAGCGATTGAGCTAACTGTAGATAAAAGTGAAGCTGGGGAAATTGCTGACCAAACATTATTAGGTGTATTATCATTGTTTGGAAACGATGACCTTGCTTTTATTGTTACAGAAGAAATTGCAAAAAGAAGCTAAGCCCACAAGAGGTTTAGCTTCTTTTTACAATAATAAATATGCTACCAACGTTCCCACTGTCCCATAAAACAATGCAAAGGGCATATTTCTTAAGGTTATATGATATGGATTTTGTTTTGTATTCATAGAAGTTAACGTCACGGTTACTCCATAAGCACCGACAGTAGCAGTAGCTAGGGCACCAACTATTAAAACAATCCCTATACTTAATGGGTTAACAAACGCATATAATGGCTGAATTACCTCGCTTAAGATCCCAATTGTAGCAACTGGATGAACTCCGATTAAACACATTGCTAAGTAAGTGAATTGAATAAGAAATAATATAAGCAATGGGGATTCCCCTACAGCTATAAATGGTTGTTGAATTAACTGCAAAAATGGTGTTTCATTCAGTGTGCTTGTAAAAAACGATAGTGATAAAAACAGTACTACAAAGTTTTGAATACTATTGCTTCTAACTTTCCAAGTTTTCCATCCTATCTTTAAAAAGCTTCTTCCTCTCTTCATTAACAAAGCCCAACCAAATGAAAAAGGTAAAATCACAAGTGTTACTGTTAAAATAAAATTTAGGTGAAACAGGTTACCAATTGTAACGACTAAAGATAAAAATACCACTAAAGCGGTTAGAAGCTTTAAAATGTATATGGCCATAATTCGTGGCTGCATTTTCTTGGATATCCGAGATTCGATTGGATTATATGGGAATTCTTTAAACCTACGTCTACCTCGTAACCATTCTATAATCAAGACAAAGAAGGAAATCAGCAGAAGCCACGGTAAATATCTTATATAGCTAACACCTGTAGCATCTATTGCCATAGCCACCATAATTTCCATTGGACTCCATGCCAGAGCTAGAGCAAAAGCTCGTAATGTTATTCTACTAATAAATGAGTCTCTAAGTTTCTTTTTTAGTTTTGAAAGATTGGAGATTAAGATTTCTTGTGATAATGATAAAGCAGAGATATTAATAAATGTACATAGAATGTAAGTTGTAAATGAGGTTCTAACATATAACTTACCTAAATTCGAAACATTATCTTCCATCAGCTCCTTCAACCGCCGATCATATCTCCCTGCTCTAACAACACTATTCATCCAAGGAAGAACCAATAAAAAAGCAAGTAATGGCATGTTTACCGTCATAAAAACAGGAATACTGTTCAAGGGTAGACCTGATGACACAAAGAGAATAACACCAACTCCAATAAATATACTGCCAAGAATTCTAAATAACTTACTAGCGCCATAAAAGGAAAGGACTAACATTGGTATGGCCATAAGCCCAACAATGGTTTCTATGAAACTATTACCCCAAAATATATTAATTGTAAAGACTATTAATATAAAGGTATAGATCACATACATTCTCTGCATGATAAGTTGAATCATAGTGAATCTCCTTTCCTAGTCTGATCATACGATATTCCAACTGCTAAAGTAAAAGACGGTATCTAGACTTTAGATTACCGTCTTTCACAACTAAATAGTGACTTTTCTTCCCTCTTTTGCTGATAATCGAATGGCATCCAAAACAAGCTGAACTTTATGTCCATGCTCAAAACTAGGTAGATTTTTAGCCAAGCTATCATTTGAAATCGTAGTATATAGATGTTCAAGCATCGGGTAAAATGCTTGGTAATAGGATAATGCTCTAGGCGATAACTCCGTTGGCTCCTCAATTACTGGTAATAGTTCTACTATAGATAATGGTTCCTCTCCCATACCTACCTCGACAGTTTGATCATCTGTCATAATTAAAGATCCTTTTGTTCCATATACCTCTAATTTCCACATATTAGCACGATGTCTTGTTGCAGATAATAATTCAACTGTAAATGAAGTTCCTTTTCGGAGTGTACCAACTGCTTGAAACGAGTCTTCTGCTGTTCGTTCCTCAGTCTCCCCATCCCTTATCACCTGCTGAACATGAATAGGTAATTGTCCACTCACTTCTTTTACCTCATCATCCATCCACCATGTAAGTGAATCAAACATATGTGAACCGATTGCCCCTAACATGCCACCACCGAATTCTTTCTGTCCAAGCCACCCACGGTGGTTCGCGTGTAATCCTTTGTATGATGAAAAGTTTGCTCTGTAAGTTACGTGTGTGACTTCCCCTAGATTTCCACTTTCAAGAATCTCTTTCACTTTTCTTCTAGCAGGTAAAAACCTAAATTCAAAATTAATCAATCCGAATTTTCCTGCCTGATCTCTAGCAGTTAGCATCTCCTTGGACTGAATAGAATCAAATGCCATTGGCTTCTCACATAATATATGTAATCCTTCTTTAAACCCTTCTAACACCATTTCGTGATGTAAATAAGGTGCAGATGCAACTGATAGTAAGTCGAGTTCTTCTTCTTTGATCATTTGCTGCCAATTATCGTAAATTTTTTCTACACCCGTTTCCTGCTTAACAACCTCAAGATTCCCGCGGTGAACGCTTGAAATAGCAACTACTTCAAAGCCCGGATGTGTTTGCATAATCGGAGCATGTACCTTAGCCCCAAATCCTGTTCCTATAATTCCTACTCTAATTTTATGTTCCAACTTTTGAACACCTCAATTTGAAATTCAAGTTTTAAAAATATTCCCTTTATTCATTATTACATACGAATGATTTAAAGTGAAAATAATATATTCTAATTTAATGAAAACCAAGACCTTGTTTTCTAGAGAATGGGTTGTTTTTCATTGAACACAGCTTTAATCGTTCACCCCACCAACTAAATTAGAGCCGAACATTATGCTCAGCTCTTTGTTAAGACTTATCTGATAAATTTGTTATCTCAGTCCCTGGAAAATAAAATTGTAATATTTCCTTATAATTCTTCCCTTCTTCTCCCATAAAGTGAGCTCCCCATTGGCTCATCCCAACTCCGTGACCATAGCCTCTGCCTTTCATGCTATAGTATTCTCCATTGAAATCCAACGAGTCAATTAGATAACTTTTAAAAAGTGTACCACCAATCATAGGTCTAATCTTGTTTAAGTTAACATCCTCTAGCTTTAACTCGTTATATAAAACTGTACCGTCAATAATTCGTTGAAGAAATTGTATGGAAATAGAACCTCTTAAAGAACGCTCTGATTTTAAGCGGCTTTCAGAAAGTTGAAAAGAAGGAATAGAGACAATTTTAATATCACCCGAATACCCATTTCTCGCTAACCACTTTTTCATTTTATCTGTAATTTCAGTGTCTTGCTCAACAAGATCTTCCCATGAGTTTGCCATATCCCACTCAACTTCATTTAACTCAATTTGCGAGCGTTTCAATTTAAATTCCCATGGATTAACTGGGTCATAGGGATCTGCTTTAATAGGGTAATAGGAGATTGACTTGCCGCCCCAAACGTTAACGTTATTCTCCGTCATTCCCCCATTACTTGCTGAATAAAATGCATCAATAAGAGAATTTCCAAATGTAATTACTTCACCTTTTGTTTCTTCTACCGCCTTCGTAGTAGATGATTTCCAATCATAACCTGCATAAACTTGGTACTGAATTGTATCATTCATATCAGCTTTAAGATGTGAAACTGCATATGTTCTTGCAGCCAAGGCCTGCGCTTTCAAGGTCTCAATTCCCCACGAAGGAAATACCTCAAAAGGAACAACACCTTTTAAGTAATCCTCTAGTGGTAATTGGTTTACAGGACGAATATATATACCATTTTCCACCTGAAATTCAAAAGCCCCTAAATACGGACGCTCATTAATAGAAATCACGTGATTTTCATCATAAGACCTTGGCACAAGTGCTAATGTACCATTTACTAACTGTTCCTCTCCTCCACCAATTAAATAAAGTCGACCTTTTTTAACTACTAGGCCATACTCAGTCCCTTCAATTAAAGTTAGAGTAGGGTCAAGTGTTACATAGTCCCCTTTTAACTCAAGTGTGACCTTAGGGGTTTCACCAATATAGTTTTGAAGCTTTACTTTTACCATTTCCTCAGCTTTAACTGGAAACGGAACTAGCAAGAATAAACATATAAGAAAACCAAATAAATATCTCATGAGCATAGATTCCCAATGATAAGCTTAATTTATTCTATTTATTTATATAAGAAGGATCTTGTCATCGCCATTCATTATTGATACCTTTCTGTAAATAGTATCTGGTGGATATTTAAACCCCA
Source organism: Bacillus mesophilus (assembly GCF_011008845.1). Taxonomy (GTDB): domain Bacteria; phylum Bacillota; class Bacilli; order Bacillales; family SA4; genus Bacillus_BS; species Bacillus_BS mesophilus. The sequence continues at coordinate 47,176 of NZ_JAAIWM010000015.1, forward strand.
TTTCTAAAAAAAGGCTCCACTAGATTGTAGATTTATCTCCACAGTCCTCACGTACAGTCGTACGCTCCGTGCTTCTCTCTTATCGCTTCCTCGACCTTCTTGCTTCTTTTAGTCCTCTGGTCTCGTTGTATACCCTTTAGCACTTTTGTGTTAATTAATAAAAAAAGAGTAGCTACATGAGCTACTCTTTTCATCTTTGCTTGGCGACGTCCTACTCTCACAGGGGCAATGCCCCAACTACCATCGGCGCTCGAGCTTAACTTCCGTGTTCGGCTTCGGACTAAAAAAAGCGGCGAATCTCTTCGTCAGCTTCATTCGTTCAGTCCTCACGTACAGTCGTACGCTCCGGGCTTCTCTCCTGTCGCTTCCTCGACCTTCTTGCTTCTTTTAGTCCTCTGGTCTTGTTGTATACCCTTTAGCACTTCGTGCTCATTAATACAAAAAGAGTAGCTACATGAGCTACTCTTTTCATCTTTGCTTGGCGACGTCCTACTCTCACAGGGGCAATGCCCCAACTACCATCGGCGCTGAAGAGCTT
>NZ_JAAIWM010000016.1 GCF_011008845.1 Bacillus mesophilus
GGAAGGGACGTTCTACCCTGGCTACTGTTATAATAAAACCATATAAAAAATGGTCAACCAGAAATATTTAGCATTCTGGCTAACCTTATAATACGAAAGAGGAAGGTTAGTTGAACAAGTTACCAAGATTTATTGAAACTAAAACTTCAAAATTTTGTCTAATTATAAAAGGAGGAGTGATATTGAAAAACCTTAGCTTAATTTTGTCTTTAATATTTTTATCAATAGGGCTATTGGGCTGTCAACAAAGTGGAAAAGAGGAGGATCTCAACAACGAGATTTCTAAAAATGTAAACAGCTCTAATACTCAAAATATGCCAAAAGATATGCCTTCTGACTTTGATTTTTCTATTCAGTTCGGTGTTCAAAAAAAGAATGAGATTAATACTTTTGAAGGAACGGTGACTAAGGATTTAATAGCAGATGGTAGTGCAACCACAGAGTTAATCTTAACAGAAGAAGAAATGAAAGATATTTATGAGAAAATGCAAAATATTAATATAGCGGAAACGAAGGAATATACACCTGAACCTATAAATTGTTTTCAAGAACCACACGGAGAAGATGAGTGGAAAATTATTATCAACGGTGAAACGATAACACATTTAATTTCAGGAAAATACTGCGAACCAACAAGCGATGCAAAACAACTAATTGAGTTGAGAAATTATGTCTTTCATATAATTAAAAGCAAGGATGAATATAAATCACTCCCAGAGTCCAAAGGTGGTTACGATTAGTTCTTCAACAAACGGGGGCAAGAGTTGAATAAAAAGTTGTCAAATGTGATAGCTCCATTCTATTAATGAAAGTAGGGTAGTTAGAATGGCAGGAGAAATGGATGATGTAATTAAGGAAATTAATCAATTTTTCCAATCCTTAAATTTTAAGCGATTCGACATCAACGATAATGCGAATTTTGAGTATAAAGGTGAATACTATATGCTAACTAAAGATGGAAATAGCTACTATCTTGAATGTGCATTCACCTTAGATGAAGTGAAAAATAGATGTCATGAGGATGTTGGAGGATATTCTGCAATATTATATGCAAAAGAAGAACTAATAGAAATAATTAAAAATGATATCATAAAGCACACTGTCCACGCAGAGGAAGATTGATTTAAGTGTTGTTCAACAAACGGGTGCGAGTGCGGCCGAGCATAGGTTGTATCATATAGCGGGTGGGATTCCCGTCGAGTAAGAACTAGCCATTCGCTCGTAGCGAGTCTTGGAGGGCTAATGGTAACTTTAGCCTTTAAGCGTAGACAGTTAGGTGGCGGGCCGAAAGCCAAATGGTTGAAGGGATTGAGCTCCATAATGTTAGTAAATCGAGAGGGCTGATGCCTTTCGCACAGCAGAAAGCTACATTTTATCCTTCGTTTATGGCAAGAAGGATAAAACCTCTCTGGAGTCAGAGACCTTGGCACGTCACACATTGATATGATACGGCGACTCGGGAGACCCTATCGGTCTTTTCTCGTGAGAAGAGTATGGTGTACAAGCGATAAAAAGCAAGGAAACCGAATGCTGATAGGGAGTCGGATAGCAGCGTAGTACCAATGAAGTTGGGTAATGCCGATGGAGGAAAGGCTAGCTACCAGTTATCGCCCTTACTAGGGACACATTTACTACACTCAGAGGTAGGATTAATAATGGAAACTAAACTAGTAAGGATAGCAGAAATTAGCAATATCTGAACCTAAAAGATTAGCTATACTTTGTAAATGGTAACTAGGAGGAGCCGTGTGCGTTAATAGCGCAAGCACGGTTCTGTGAGGGGGGAGAGTACAATCTACCGAAAGGTAGAGAGACTCTCTTCTACTCGACTTGCATAAAGTAGCAGTAGCCTTTTTACTGAAGCTCAACTATAAAACTGAGATGTGGTTAATGTTTGGTTTAAATGTGGATAGCGATGAACTTTCTTTTATGGTTAGTCAATCTGTTTGCTCTTTATCACAAATCGGTTCCAGCACAATGATTTTTGTAGAATTTAATTCCGCAAGTTTGAATATAGAATGTTTCTGGAGACTTCGAGATTCAGATCGCCTGATAATCACATCTAATGATAAAAAGCATCCTGACTACGATTGGTCAAAGGACCCAGTTGAAGAAATTAAGCTAATACTAGCTGGAAAGCAAATACGGTCATGCTACCTAGCAAAAGAAACAGAGGACTTGTTTATTCAGTTTGAAAACGACATATGGTTAGATGTGTTAAGGGATAGCACAATGTATGAATCTTGGCAAATTGATGCTGGAGAACAAGGGTATTATATAGGCGGATAAACAAAAGTTTCGGGATCTTAATTAACTAAAGGGGGCGATTGCTGAACAAGAAGCAGTCGCTTTTTTACTAAAGAAAGGTTTGTTCACAACTGTAAAGAATAAGAATTATAATAGCTTTAAGGAAGGAGGACATGTAGTGGAATATAATTTAACTGTAATTATCCCGAGTTATACAGAAGCTAATTCGACCTTTCCAAAGCCAGTTAATGATGATTATAATTATTGGATTGCTCTAATAAAACACTATGTAACAAAGTCGGATACTATAGAGATTCAGTGTTGGAACGAGGAAACAGAGATCATCGATGAAATCAATTCTTTATTTATAGATGAATTTGAGATGGTTAAAGAAGAAAATCTAACGATCTTTAAAGGGGCTATATCATCATCACTATTAGAATATTTATCGAATAAAAGTGTAAGTAATAAGGGTGAATTAAAGTGGTTCACAATCAATTTGGAGAAATTGATGTCGCCAGTATTTCATTCAGGACATTGGGGTACAGAATTATTTATACCTAATATCACTAAAGAGGATACTGCGTTCATTAAAAGTGTTACACCAAATGAATCGGAATTTCAGGAATGTTAGACAACCCTTTTATTTAACTATAGGGTGCATTTCTTTAATTAGCAGTCGACTATAAATTTATATAAATAAGCATATTCTTCTGTGGTATAATTGTTTTATATGTTTAAAGAGGTGATTATATGGATAATGAACAATTGTTAAAAATCATCTTAGAGCGGTTTGATAAAGTTGACCTACAATTTAAAGAAGTCCTACATAGGCTTGATAGTATTGAAAGAAGTCAACAGGAAGATGTTCATGGAACTTTAAACCTAATATCTAAGAAGGTTGACGGAGTTATGTATGACGTTGAGTATTTAAGTGAAAAGACAGGTAAACATGACACTAAAATTAATAGCCTAGAAAAAAGAATTCAGTCTTAACATAGGCTGGATTTTTTTATTTTATATTAAATGTGAATTCATGTACTTAAGAGGGCTTTAGTTTAACAAGAGATTTGAGTCAACGCAGGATCTTTTGTTGAACATTACAACCATATTATGCTTTAGAACAGCTAGACATAATCATCATTTACCTGTAATGATACTGCAAATTAAAGATGATAAATCATCTTGATTTGCAGTTTTTTAATGTTTTTCATACTTCCTTTAAAAAACGCAGTCCCTACGTTCGTTTGCGACGCTCCTGGTGGGGGAGGCAAAATTTCATTGCAGCCTAATTATTTGATTTCGCAGAGTGCGGATAAAGTGGTATTGAGGAATTTTGAAGGAGTAATAACATCCTACTCAGAACCTCAAAATTATATACCTGGTACAGCGGAAGATTATTTTAAGAGTGTGTACCCTGATTATGAGAAATATAAATCAAATGTAGGGATTGCTGGAGTGATGAACGACCAGAAGTTTAATCTGGTACCTGATGATCTACAGCGACTAGACCGTAGAGAAAAGTATCAGTGGATTCATCTCATTCCTCTTTAAAGGATAAACGTGATAAACGCGACGAGATGAAAGAGAGAAAGTTTAAGGCAGAGCAGCAGAAATATACGGAAAGGCCGACTAAAAATGAGTAAGGAAATGACTTGTGAGTGGTGTGGGGCTGAAGCCAAAATAGGTAGCGGGACTGTTTATTGGGAGTTGCCTGATGGAACAAGAGCGATTGAGATAACAGAGGCACCTGCAGTAGTGTGTTCTGATTGTGAGATGGTGTATCAGACAGAAGAGGTGACGAAGGAGATTGAGGATCAGTTATTTTTGGTGGATACGAAAAAGATTGGTAGTTCGATAGGGTTTAAGAAACTGATGGAATTGCCTAGATTGTTGAAGAGGAATTATTTTGATTTTTCTTCTTAGGCATCAACTAAATGTCAGATGACACTCAGAAATGGGTGTCTTTTTTTATTAAGGGTTAAGAATTATTCAGTTCACGCACTAAATCCATGTTGAGTGTGTGAAGAAATTGGTAATAAAATAATCTGCATGCAACTTAGAAGCTGTTGTAAAAACCCGAAATTGAAATAGGTAAGTTCTCATTCCTAACTTTAGTTGGGATGAACTCATAAAGTTTATTTAAAATTAGCAAAGATGTTAAAAGGGGTACCGAGTTGTTGGGTACCCCTTAATCTTTAAACTACTTTCGTAGTCCAATCCTCACAATTCCAAATATCGGTCGCAATTTCACGATAGAAATCAGGTTCGTGGGATACCATCAAAATACTTCCGCGATATGCTTTTAGAGCACGCTTCAATTCTTCTTTTGCGTCCACATCCAGGTGATTGGTAGGTTCGTCTAGAATTAATAAATTCGTTTCGTTGTTTAAAATTTTACACAATCGAACTTTCGCTTTTTCACCACCAGAAAGGACTTCGATTTTACTTTCAATATGTTTCGTCGTTAATCCACATTTTGCAAGAGCAGCACGGACTTCAGCCTGATTCATACTCGGGAATTCGCTCCAAATCTCTTCAATACAAGTGTTGTAGTTGGACTGCTTGATTTCCTGCTCGAAGTAACCGATGTATTGATACTCACCTCGTTCCACTTTACCCGAAAGCGGATTAACCAGTCCAAGAATACTTTTTAAAAGAGTAGACTTACCAATACCGTTTGCACCAACGAATGCAATTTTTTGTCCGCGTTCCATTTTCAAATTCAGAGGGCGAGAAAGTGGTTCGTTGTAACCAATTACAAGATCTTCCGTCTCGAAAATCCAACGACTAGCTGCACGAGCTTCCTTAAAGTTAAACTCTGGTTTTGGCTTCTCTTTCCCTAATTCAATAACTTCCATTTTGTCGAGCTTCTTCTGACGAGACATCGCCATATTACGAGTCGCAACACTTGCCTTGTTACGAGCAACAAAATCCTTCAAATCAGCAATTTCTTGTTGTTGACGCTTGTAAGCAGACTCAAGCTGCTGCTTCTTCATTTCATAAACTTTTAAGAAGCTGTCATAGTCACCTACATAGCGATTCAACTCTTGGTTCTCCATGTGATAGATCAAGTTCACAACATTGTTCAAGAATGGAATATCATGTGAAATCAAGATAAATGCATTTTCATATTCCGTTAAATAGCGCTTCAACCATTCGATATGCTGTTCATCCAAATAGTTTGTCGGCTCGTCGAGTAATAGGATTTCAGGCTTTTCTAGCAAAAGCTTAGCCAACAGCACTTTGGTACGCTGCCCACCGCTAAGGTCATTCACATCCCTATCAAGACCAACATCGTCTAATCCTAGACCACGAGCAACTTCCTCAACCTTTGCATTAATTTGATAGAAATCATTACTATCTAAAGTCTCTTGTAGCTCTCCAACTTCTGCAAGTAAGGCATCGATATCAGCACCTTCATCACCCATTTTTGCATAAAGCTCATTGATCTCTGATTCAGCATCAAAAAGATATTGAAAAGCAGTATTCAAAGCGTCACGCATCGTAGTCCCTTTTCGAAGTACAGCATGCTGATCTAAATAACCAACCCGAACTTTTCGTGACCACTCAACTTTCCCCTCGTCAGGTTGCAACTTCCCAGTAACGATATTCATGAAAGTAGACTTACCCTCACCATTTGCTCCAACTAGTCCTACGTGTTCTCCTTTTAAAAGCCTGAAAGACACGTTATTAAAAATCGCACGATCACCGAAACCGTGACTTAAACTTTGTACATTTAACACGCTCATTTTTTTTACCCCTTATCTAATGTCACATGTGGATATCTTACTAGATTTTAGCTACTTTTTCTATATTATAGTTGTTTTTTATGGAAAATGTTATTTGATTTTTGCGCAAAAATGAAGTCTGCCCTTTCTTATTAAATGAGATGATTGAATGATTTTTACTTGGGCGAATCACAATAGGTTATGAATCTATTATACAACCGAACCAGGATGTAAGATATGAGGTTTTCCTATGTGGAAATCTTTCAATAAAAAATGAAAGAATTGGTTGAGGGTGTACACTTACATTTTAGGTTGTACATTCCATATGCAGGGAGAGTAGGGACTATTCCCTCATGTAACGGCTCCCCTCGAAAATTACAACAACGTTTATCACAACAAGTCCGGAGGGACAGGTGCACTGACTCATTAATTCCAATATATATACCAATGTACCTGTCCCTATGGCTCTCCCGAGACCTCTTCAATTAGTAAGAGTTATTATTCTTATTATACAAGAAGAAATAAACGAGTTAAAATAAATGAGTGAACCAGGACGATGTAAAATAGAAAGTAGTTATATTCACTGGTACCTTAAGAGGTTGGAGTAGAAGAGAACGGTAATGGTTAAGGTCGATTCTGTAGTTATTATATTGTCATGGAGGCATATAGTTTCAAAAAAATATAAGTGCTATAAATAAAAGAAACTATTCATGAAAAGATGGGTGACCACATTGAATACTGCTAAGGAGCGTTTACTTAAAATTATTGATGAAATTCCTGAACAAGAGATTACGTCCCAGTTGAAAGATCTGGACTATTCAGTAGTTATTGCAGAAGGCAACTTAGATGAGGGTACACTAAAAATGACATCTGCAGTTAGAGCAGATACAGTTTACACACTTTCTAAAAATATAGTTAGATAAAAGTTTGGAAAAGTGAGCTTTGAGACTTTGAATGATGTCCAAGGAAAACTAAAAGAATAATTCAAATAAAATGACTAAAACCTAGATAAGGGACTACGTAGTGGTCCCATTTTTAATTGGAAAATAAAATATCCACAAGGGATTCTTAAGAAGAACTAAAGCTAAAGGGTAATTGTTTTAGAAGATAAAAGTAAGACAATAAAAGCTAGTTATCTAAAACGTTTTTTATTAGTGATGAATCTTTTATTCATACTTACCTTAAAAAACGCAGTACCTACGTTCGTTTGCGATGCGCCTGGTGGTGGAGGCAAAATTTCGTTGCAGCCGAATTACTTGATTTCACAGAGTGCGGATAAAGTGGTGTTGAGGAATTTTGATGGGTGATTACCTCTTATCCAGAGCCACAAAACTATGTGCCAGGTACTGCTGAGGAATATTTTAGCAAGGTGTATCCTGATTATGAAAAATATAAGTCAAATGTAGGAATTGCGGGAGTCATGAACGATCAAAAGTTTAATCTGGTACCTGAAGATTTGCAGCAACTAGATCGAAGAGAAAAGTATCGGGAGGATCCGACCCATTCTTCATTAAAGGATAAACGAGATAAACGGGATGAGATGAAGGAGAAGAAATTTAAGGTAGAACAGAAGAAGTACTCCGAAAGGCCGACTGCAAATGAGTAAGGAAACTTGTGAGTGGTGTGGAGCTGAGGCGACAACCGGGAGCGGGACTGTTTATTGGGAGTTGCCTGATGGGACAAGAGCGATTGAGATTAAGGAGGCACCTGCGGTAATCTGTTCTAAATGTGAGATGGTGTATCAGACAGAAGAGGTGACGAAGGCGATTGAGGATCAGTTGTTTTTGGTGGATACGAAGAAGATTGGTAGTTCGATAGGTTTTGAGGAATTGATGGAATTACCTAGATTGTTGAAGAGGAATAATTTTGATTTTTCTTCTTAACAAATATTGTCTGAGGAAATTGAATTTGTAAAAAAGATTAGTGATTTCCTCCGTCTGCACCAAGTGTTTTGTAACCTGGAAGATTTAAAATCATTTATTTCAGCTAATAGAAATAATTAATTTCTTCTGAACTCTTATTGATTAAAAATTGTTCTTTCCACAACGGTCGTATCATTTGTCTTTGACATTACATGGAAGGCACGACTCTCCAGTTCTAAAGTTTTAAAGGTGTAAAAGAGTAAAAAATGATAAAAAGTACTCAAATCTTTATTAAGCGAATTGAGTACTTTTTTATCTTTTGACTAGCACGTTACTATATAGAGAGAATTATAGAGCACGAAAAGAATGACTAATATTAATAGTTAAATTGGATAGGGGTGTTTATTTTTTTTTTTTTTTTTTTTTTTTTTTTTTTTTTTTTTTTTTTTTTTTTTTTTTTTTTTTTTTTTTTTTTTTTTTCTGTAAAAATGGTGCCGAATTCCTTGGGGCTACAGGATTCAAAGGGATACCTCTAATTCTTGCATTTATTTTGGTATCGGGAATAATTAACCTGTTTATCGGTAGTGCATCTGCTAAATGGGCCCTTATGGCACCAGTCATCGTTCCAATTATGATGAATTTAGGCTGCTCACCAGAGTTTACACAGCAGGTGTATCGAATTGCTGATTCTACAACAAATGTTATTTCACCATTAATGCCATATTTCGCAATTGTGATTGGTTTTGCGCAAAAATATGACAAGAAGGTTGGAATTGGTACACTGATTTCTACAATGCTTCCATATTCAATTGCATTTACCATTGTGTGGGTACTGATGCTAATTATTTGGATGCTTACAGGTGCAGATATCGGACCAGGTCACCTATTTACTATAACAATTAATAGGTAAAAAAGATTAAGCAGGAGCCAATAGGCATCTGTTTTTTTATTTTGTCGAAAAATCCCTTCAGACTCCCCATAAAATTCGATATATGAACGAATTATTATTAAAGTCTCTAAAATTTCCTCATTAGGGAGTGATATTTATGACAATAGAGAACCAATTAAATACAAAGACATACTATAAACAATTAATAAATCATACAAATAACCCTCTTCAAGCACTGGCTGAAATGCAACTGATCGGACAAAAGGACGATCTACCAACGGATGAGGAGATTCGTTTTTCTCAAGGAGAATTATATTTTCATTATAAAGATTTTGAAGTAGCCATTTTTAAATGGGAGAGTATTCATGGTGAACTTGAGCAATGGGCTAAGAACAATATTGCAGACTCTTATTATGAATTGGGTCAAATAGACACAGCGGAGCATATCTACAAATCAATAGATTCCGATAGCCTACTTTTGAATATAGAGGTTGCATTAAGCTTGTTTTACATTTATGTTGACCAGGGCTATTTGGAGCTTGCAACGGAAAAGATAAAGGATGTCATTTTACTTGACCCGGATTATCAAAGTGTTACAGCTACCGCAAAATCATACTTCGAGAGATACCAAGATTGGCAGAATGCTATTGAGCTTGTAGCAAATGAAGCGATTAGGACAAACTCGGTAAAATGGTACAAACAATTAAAAACTTATATAGATGAAGGGCATGCAAACAAACTAGAACCTAGTTATTTTAGTTACGTGTTGAAGAGTCTTTATACAATTGATTCTTCATTATTTGTTGACCTCTCAAGGTCACTGTGGAGGAAGTATAAGGATGGTCAACAGCAGCTTTCCTGGATAAGGATTTTTAATGAAGTTATCAGAGAGTTAGAGACTGTTTATTCTGAAAGCAGAGGAGAACTATCCAATCTTCATTTAGATACATATAGTGAATTGCTAAAAAAAGATTATTCTACCAAGCAACTTTCAGAAGTTATACCAACTCTATTAGTAAATTGGTTGAACGTGAAAGACTCATCTTCGGCTGTTATGGCGTCTGCAGCTGTTATTTCGTGGGGTGAATTTTATCCGACAAGTTTTAATGCTTCTATAGTGGATGAGGCTATGGAAATGATGCTAAGCACTGCATATAAGCCACTTGTCTTAGATGAGTGTTTAGTATTATTCGAAGGGATTACCAAGTGGACTAGAAAGAATGGATTGGATAAGGAAAATAACAAGTCTCTCAATGATTTAACAGAGTTTGTTACAACTTTACTAAGTAGTGGAGACCATAAAGAAGAAAATGTACCTGCATTATTATCTAACATCCGTCGCACAATTGAACATCTCTTTAACAAAAGAGTAGAACTGGAAGAAAGATTAGTAGATTCAATTGCGCTTAATGAAGAGATTGCGGTGAAATTAAAGGGTGCGGTTCATCAGTTACATGATATGGAGAGTGAAATCACAAGGCTTCTTACCACTTCTTATTCTACAAGTAAAGAAGAGATGATAGAGAACTTAAACAGAAGAATCCCAGCTCTTTTAAGAGGGTGTTCCTTTATAATTAATGAAGAAAGTGATTTTGAAAACATACACAAAGAGTTAAATAATGAAATGAACCAAGTTGTTCAAACCTATCTTCAAAACACGATTGTACCTAAGTTTTCTAAAGACATTCACGAGTGGGTCGAGAGTGCAACACGTGAATTTACAAAGTGCCAAACCCATTTAGAGGAAATGTGCGAAGGATTTAATACATTGGATGATCGAAATAAATTAACGTTACCTTGTGATTTTCAAGTGTTAAACGACTGGATTCGTGATGCAAAACGTTTAGAAACAGTTGTTGAAATTGACCAAGTCTCCATACTCACTGGGCATAATCCTACTATTTTTCTCTTAAAGAATGTAGACAAGCTAGTAAGGAGTGTTAATACAGATAAGTTAAAAGTAGATAAACTTTATAGGAGATTCATAGAGAATGGAAGCTATGAAAAAGCGGTAGAGTCCATCCGAACGCAGGTTATGATGCAATTTGAGCTGTTTGAAAAGTCAATTGCTCGAGAGATTAAGTTGTTTTTCAGGGAGCCATTTAACACATTAAGTGAGGCCATTGAAGAACGACAACAAAAGAATGTTACTGATCAACAATCTTTAGAGGCATTAAAAACAAATCCGGAAATCTATTTTGATCCATTAACCCTTTTTGAAATAAGATTACGTCAATTAGATTTGTTGGTGCAATTAGAACAGAATTCGATTCCAGAAGTGTAAGTACAACCATGATCTTTAACAGTAAGGAGGATCCACATGTTTGGATTTGATATAAATATTGATCAGTTTGCTAAGATAAAGGTCATCGGTGTCGGTGGCGGTGGAAATAATGCAGTGAACCGTATGATTGAAGCGGGAGTAGAAGGTGTCGAATTTATTGCAGTAAACACAGATGGACAAGCACTGCATCAATCAAAAGCAGAGACTATTATTCAAATTGGTACATCCTTAACAAGAGGACTTGGGGCAGGTGCAAATCCGGAAATCGGTAAGAAGGCAGTAGAAGAGAGCATAGATGAAATTAAAGAAGCCTTAAAAGGGGCAGATATGGTATTTGTAACAGCTGGAATGGGTGGTGGTACAGGAACGGGAGCAGCTCCTGCGATTGCTGAAGTAGCAAAGAACCTTGGTTCGTTAACGGTGGGAGTTGTTACACGCCCATTCAAATTTGAAGGTAGGAAAAGGTCAGCAAATGCTGAGATGGGGATCGCTGCAATGAGACAAGCAGCAAACACATTAATCATCATTCCGAATGAACGATTACTTCAAATTGTGGATAAAAGAACTCCTATGATTCAAGCATTTAAAGAAGTAGATAATATCCTACTAAGAGGGGTTCAAGGTATTTCTGATTTAATTGCGGTTCCAGGTTTAATTAATCTTGATTTTGCTGATGTCAAAACAGTGATGTCGCATAAAGGGACAGCGTTAATGGGAATTGGAATGGCAAATGGGGAAAATCGGGCCATGGATGCTGCACAAAAAGCGATCAACAGTCCCTTACTAGAGACTTCCATTAGTGGAGCAAAAGGGGTTATTATGAACATTACAGGTGGACATAACTTAAGCCTTTATGAAGTACAGGAGGCTGCAGATATGGTGGCCTCCAAAACCCACGAGGACTTAGATATGATCTTCGGGTCCGTAATTAATGAAAATATAAAAGACGAAATCATTGTGACCGTCATTGCAACAGGGTTTGAAGAGTAGGTTTTTATTGTATTAATGTGGGCAATGGCAACTGCCCTTATGCATGTTTCGCCAAATACTTTCTCGTCTGAGAAGTTTTTTTGTTTTATAATTCTTAGCAAGTTAAATCAGAAGTGTATTGTATTTTATCTAAACTTGAAACTCTATGTGAAGGCAGGAACATTACCCACTAGGTAATGTTTCTGCCTATTTTTGTAAATTATACTTGACTTCGTGTATGGTTTATTTTACATTATGTATAACAAAATTTACTTTTTGTAAAAATTATCAAACAAGGAGGTTTGAGTCATGACATACCAAGAAAAGAAAAGCATCGTATCTGTAATTAGTGCTATACTCATTTTCGTCTCTTATTGTTTGTACATGTATCCGCGTTTTCCAGGAGGGGGACTGGAGTCAATGGAAGCTATTCGTTATTGGGGTACCTTTGTCCTCTTCCTGATACTGTTTTCAATAGTTGCCCATATCATGATAAACATTATTTTCAACATGTTTTTAGAATTACAACCAATGAAAAAGAACCAACATTTGCGGATGAATTAGATAAATTAATTGAATTGAAAGCACAACGAAATTCATTTTTCGTGTTTATCATTGGCTTTCTTATTGCAATGGGATCACTGGTCTTTTTTCAGCCCTCACATATGATGTTCATTATTCTGATTACTTCAGGGTTCATTTCAGATGTAATGGGATCTTTAACAAAACTTTATCACTATCGGAGAGGAGTATAAAAAATGGGTAAAAATCTTGTCGGCAATCACATCCGAAAATTACGTTTCAACCATGATGAATTGACTCAGCAACAGTTGGCTGACAAAGTGGGCGTAACCAGACAGACCATCGTGGCTCTCGAAAAGGGGAATTACTCCCCATCTCTAGAACTAGCTTTTCGCATTGCACAAACCTTTAACTTACCGTTGGAAGAGGTATTTTATTATGGGGAAGACACAAAGAAGTAAGAATGAAATTGTTTTTGAATTTGTGAATCGAGGGGATTATCATTCTTCAGGAATTATCCTAAAAGCAATACATGACTGGACATTTATGCTTGGTCCACTTTTTATGCTAGGTATAAACACGATGATGTATAGTTATATATTTTATAAAACCAAACTTGTACCGAGATTCATATCAATTCTAGGGATGACAGGGGCAACTTGTGTTTTTGTTTGTGCTTTGTTCGTCATGTTCGGTGTATTTCCTCAAATATCTCTTTGGGGTGCTATTTTAGCTGTACCAGTAGCAGCTAATGAAATGATTTTAGCAGTATGGCTCCTCATCAAGGGGTTTAATGAAACTGCAATTGATCTCATCTCTAAAAAAAGGTTTGTAACTAAACATGAGTTTACTTCTATGTAGCAATTACTGTATAAAAATAAATCCACTAATCAGCCCAATAACGGACGTTACCCTCATCTTGAAAATAATCCAACAACAATTGACTGCTAGATTTCTAGATTCCTTTAGTTATTAGTTTTCCTCTAAAAATTCTTATAAGTAAGAAGATGAAAAGAAGGAGAGAGAGGCCATATGAAAGCAATCGTATGCACCAAATATGGAACACCGGATGTTTTACAACTTCAAGAGACCGGTACGCCAATCCCAAAAGACCATTAAGTCCGTATCAAAATACACGCGGCTTCAGTTGGACCAGCAGATTGTACCTTTCGAAAAGGTTCCCCCCTTGTTAAGCTTGTTTACGGTCTAAAAAGACCAAAAAACTCAATACTTGGTGCCGAGCTTTCTGGCGAAATTGATGCTATTGGAAAAGGGGTATTGAAATATAAAGTGGGCGACCAAGTATTTGGGTTAAGTGCAAGGACGTTTGGTGCTCAAGCCGAATACAAATGTTTGCACGAAGATACTCCGCTGACGATCAAATCGTCTGCTATGACATATGAAGAAGCCGTTGCTGTCTGTGATGGTGCACCTACCGCATTGACGTTCCTTCGTGATAAAGCAAAGTTACAGGGCGGACAACATGTTCTGATTAATGGTGCGTCTGGAGCAGTAGGGATATATGCAGTACAAATAGCTAAATACTTGGGTGCAGAAGTTACTGGAGTATGCAGTACAACAAATATTGAGTTGGTAAAGTCGCATGGAGCAGATAAGGTTATTGACTACACCAAGGAGAATTTTACGAAGAACGGTCAGACATATGATGTTATTTTCGATGCAGTGGGTAAACGCTCCTTTTCACAATGTAAAGGCTCTCTCTCACAAAGAGGAACATACCTTTCCACTGTGCTTTCATTATCCATTCTATTTGACATGTTACAGACTACGTTGTTTGGGAAAAAGAAAGCAATTTTTGTTTATGCAAAACCAAGCAAATTTGAACTATCTTAAAGACCTTTATGAGGATGGAAAAATTAAAGCGGTCATCGATCGACGATATCCATTGGAAGAAGTCGCAGAGGCTCACCGATATGTAGAAAAGGGGCACAAAAAGGGAAATGTCATTATAACTTTGATGTAACGCTCAGGTTTTACCTTGTGCAGATAGGAAAGGGGGGGATTCTTCCTTTCTCATATTCTCTTTTGTTGGAAATAGAGCTCTTCTCTGTATTTGGGCTTAGAATATGAAAACAACTTCATGTATTCGGATTAGTGACTTGTGGTTGTCAATTTAAAGAATATACGCTTTCCTCTACTTCCTGTAAAAATTATCAACTAGATATCAAGTGAACACGTTTATGAGGTGGGTACAATATTTTGGAAAAAATTAAGGATATCTAACTAATTGATAATTAATGGGAGGTTGAACAGTATGAAAGCAGCTATTTTTAAATTCTATGGTTCTCCGGAAGTCATGGAGATAAGAGATGTTGATAAGCCGTTCATCAAGGAAGAAGATAGGGTATTAATTAAAGTTGTTTCCGCCTCAATAAATCAATACGATAATTTATTTCGAAAAGGTTATATTCCTACTAGATTAGAGAATGGCTTTACAAAACCAAAAACTCAAATTCTGGGAATAGACGTTGCAGGTATAGTCGAAGCAGTAGGTAAAAATGTACAAAAGTTCAAGGTTGGAGATCATGTTTTTGGAAGTTGTGTAGGATCCCATGCGGAATATGTTTGCCCGCGACAAAATGTTTTAAGCCTTATGCCAAAAAACTCAACTTTTGAGGAGGCAGCTGCAATACCATGTGCTGCTCAGACAGCTTTACAAGCATTGCGAGATGTCGCACAGGTAAAAGCTGGCGACAAAGTATTAGTCTATGGTGCATCAGGCGGAGTAGGACACTTTGCAGTTCAGCTAGCCAGATACTACGGTGCTGAAGTAACAGCCGTTTGTAGTACATCGAATATTGGGTGGATTAGAGATTTAGGGGCTGAACATGTAATTGATTATACCAAAGAAGATTTTGCTCATAACGGAAAAAAATACAATATAATACTTGATGCTGTTGGAAAGAGGACCTATTTTAGTTGCTTGCGCTCTCTAACTGAGAACGGTATTTATATAACAGAACATCCACTCTACCCGAAGTATCATCCAATTCAATTGATGATAGGCTCTATCATAGGTAGTAAGAAGGCTAAGATTCATCTTGCAAAACCAAATGACAGTGATTTGGACCTTTTACGAGTGCTTAAGGAAAAAGAAATATTAAGACCTGTAATTGAGAAGTGCTTTACTTTAAATGAAATTGTAGAAGCCCATAGGCACGTTGAAAGTGGACGGACAAAGGGGAAGGTTGTTCTTAAAATCGAGTAAAATTATTTCCAATCTGGATTATTTATTCATAAACATTCTCATAAATAAAACATATAAATTATATAGAACCAAATTAGAACTAGTCAAAGAGCTGAAGATCCATTGAACTTCAGCTTTTTTGTTTTTGTGATAAAGGAGCAGTATTCTCAGAATTATTTAAAATGAGAACCACAATAAGATTGTGAGGAATTAAACTTAAAGAAACGGGTGCATTCCTTCAACAAGAATTGCTCTTTTCTATGTCACGGAAAAGGAAATTTTAAACTAAAGTAGCAGTTTAGTTCAACAAGAATACCTAGCCGATGTTATTGGCTCTGTTTAAGAATAATGGTGATTTTTGATAACTATTCGAAATCTTACTTTCAGTTACCTGTCAGACGGTAAGAGATATAGGAATAGTATATTACTGGATTAATAAAATTGAAACAGGAAGAAATGAGGTGATTTTATTTTAGAAAAACTCAGGAAAATTAATATGAAAACTGCTGTATTTATGGGAATTATTTTTTACTCTTTGACTATCTTAATCCACTTTCTTATTATAAGCAAAAGTATTCCATTCACATGGGTTAATGGTGGAAGGTCTGAATCATTCGCTGAACAGCTACCAATTACTGTTATAAATATCGTTATTTCTATTATTGGAGTAGTTTTTACGTTGATTGTTGGTAGAATTAAACTATATAAATACAAAAGAGGAATAACCGTTATATGTTGGTTTTTTGTTGTACTTTGGTCTTTTGGATTTATACAACAATTGTTTGGAACACCTTTTGAAAAAATGGTTTGTTCGTTAGTATTGGTTCTTGGAGTTATCTCGAACTTGCGTATGGCGATTGAAAAAAAATAGCTGTAACTATTTAATTAATAAGTTTTTGAACAATTACACTTAAAAGGGTGCGATGATCCAAGAAGGATTATCGCTTGTTTTTGTTGAAGCTATTGAACATACGGAGTTTAGTACAAGAAGGAAGTAATGTGAATTAGGGACTAAAACTAGCAAAATTGAAGGTTGAAATGAAAAATATAATCTTCTTAATTTTTGCATTAACTATGATTGGTATTTATATAATATTTAACCCATTGAGTGTTTTTAATTTACTTGATTAACGTGTGCAATCCTAATCAAGTATTAACGGCAACTGATCTTAGCTTGATTAGTGGCCGTTGTTGTTGAAGAGGAATTATTTTGATTTTTCTTCTTAAAATATTATTAATGGGCACTCATTGATGGGTTCCTTTGTCATAAAAAATTTGTCTTGGTTTATAATAGTTTAAAAAAGTTTATCTATTAAAAGGTTAATAGGAAATAAGGAAATCTTGCTTAAGACGAAGTAGACTCATACTGCGCAAGCAAAAAATGGTCTGTATGAAAAGATTAAGCACATCCTAATAATTGTATATAATTAAAAAACATATGGTGAAATTTCATTAAAGTTTCCATTTCCTTATAAAATATTAGTATTCTAGTAAAAGCTACAAACAAAGGGAGTTAGAGAATGAAAGGCTTAATGGGACCATAATTATTAGTTATTCAAGTAACGGGAGTTTTTATTAAAAGGACTCAAAAACTCTATAAATTAAAAAAATGGCGTGTCAAACCTGTTGTCAGTTTGCACGCCATTTTCATTACCATTTATATGATATGCCCCCAAAACGGAACGGTTTACTCAACTGACTGATGTTTTTTAAAAATTTTATGAAAATAACTTTCCTAAATAATGCGGCATTTGAGATCGCCACCAAACCCAATCATGCGACACATCTTCGCCCCACTCATCAAACCACGCTGGAATTTGTTTTTCTTTAAAAGCTTCTTTTAATGTAAAGTATGAAGGTAGCCCATCTTGTTCCCAATCACCAAGACCGGTACAAATAATGATATCTGCTGAACGATATCGATCAATAAACCAACCGTCATTTTGATTCCATATATAATCACTCGGTGAATTTTCGTATACAAGGGGATCATTACCGTAATCACCAGAAAAGAAACGTACATCGTAAACTCCGCTAAGTGCAACGGTTGTTTGGAAGACATCCGGATGTCTCAACAAAAAGTTCAACGCATGATATGCCCCCATACTACAGCCGGTTGTCATCATTGGATCAAACCAACCTGTTTTATGTTTAATAAATGGTATAGCTTCTGAAATGATATAACGGTCATATGCTTGATGAGCTAATGCACGGTCATGTGCCGGTTTTGAATCGTGTAGCCAACTTTCGCCATCTATACTAGTCAATGAAAAAAATTGAACTTTTCCTGATTCAATAAAATCATGACACACATCAATCATTCCAAAATCATAGTATTCAGAATGCGTCCCACCAGATGAAGGAAACACTACGATTGGCATGCCACTGTGTCCATATCTTTTCAACAGCATTTCACGTCCTAGTTCACCACTCCAATGGGTAAACTGTTCTATATGCATAGAGGAATCTCCTTTTTTCGCTCATGTACAAAATGGATAATTTCATCGACTTCTTCATGCGATTCTGCATTAATCGCATAAAATTGATTTCCTTGGAGTTCCGCAAATGCATCAGGCATGCGCTGTTCAAACCTCACGCGGTCGCCAAATCGTTCATAAATGGCATTCGTATCATGTTGATACGCATATGCATCACGCTGTGTTATACCGACACAAAACTGATTTTTAACATCGGACTCCTTAAATTCTCCTCCTGTCACAAGAGAAGCATACTGAGCAAATAAATCAATTGAGTACGCAAAATTGTACAGATCAATCGTGTAGCCGCCAGCCAAGCGGTTATTATATTCAAGTGCAACATAATCCCCATTTTCTAATTTAAAGAACTCAATATGGAAAAACCGTTCTTTCATTCCAAAAGTTTCCACAATCCTCTTTCCATAAGTTTCGAGCTTAGAATCAATTTCTTTTTGAATTACATATGCAAAATCCAACTGACCCTTAACGAGTTCCAGAGTTGGCACATTATATGTAAAGCTTGATTGGAATACAATATTCCCTTTCTGATCCACTAAACCATCAAATGTACAAAGCACGCCTCCTTCAACAAATGGTTCTAAGAAGTACACTTGTGCTTCTCCCCATTCTTCTTTAAACTGACGTACATCCTCTTCTGAACTTAATTTATAGGTTGCAGCTGATCCAACTCCCTTATCGGGTTTAGCGATAACGGGCAGTCCTAATTCATTAATAGATTTATATAAATCAATATTAGTTTTAACGATTCTTCCTTCTACAACAGGCACATCTGCTTTTTTAAACAGCTTCTTCATTTCAGATTTATACTTAACTATTTTTAAGTCATTCGTTTTATTGCCGTATACGTTAAATTGCTCACGCAACTCGGCATCAAGTTCTAGCCAATGTTCGTTATTGGATTCAATGCGGTCAATTGGACCATATTTATAAAACAAAAAGGCAACGGCACGTTTCACTTCATCTGAATCTTCTAGATTATTCACCCGATAATATTCTGTTAAAGAGTTTTGTAAGTAGGGACCTAATTGGTCATATGGCTCTTCACCAACCCCTAAAACAGTGACACCTGCACCTTTTAGTTGATGAGCAAATGCCTGAAAATTACTTGGATAATATGGTGATATCAAAATAAAATTCATAAATAAGCTCCTTTCCTATTTCCACAAATAAGTTACAAATATATTAATTTATAATATAACTAGACTTCAAAAATATATTCAAAAAAAAGTAATAGATTCCTCTATTACCTAAATCATACAAATGTGAATATTCAGATCATTAATTACCATTCCTCACTTAAGAAACGTAAACATTCTGGCAAGTGTTTTGCCCAAGCTTTTTCATCATGTTCTTCATCCACATAAATATTTAAACGAATGCTATCAATTGGAACAAAGCCTTTTATCAATTGTTTATAATAATTAAGGGCGCAATCGATATATGCCTGCTTCATATTTCCATACATCAATTGTCGATCGGTATCATCGCCTTCTTGAGTCCCAACTTGAATGTACACCCGTTGCTCAGGATCCAACTCTTCTCTAGCTATATAACTGTTAAAGGCTTTACTTGTAATCCAATTGGCTAAAGAGAAAATGCCTAAACCACCAATTTTATCTTTATACCTAATACCCATATAGGCCGAAATATTTCCTCCTAGTGAACTGCCAATCATCGCTGTATGGTATTTATCCGATTTAGTTCGGTAATGTTTATCGATAAAGGGCTTTACGACTTTCATGACAAACTCAGCAAACTCTTCGCCTCTTCCGCCTAGTTCAATATCTTCGGGAAGTGTGCTTTCAGTAATTTTCCAAGGCGTATATTCATTAATTCGATCATGTTCAGCGTTATCAATCCCAACAACAATCATCTTCGGTAAATCTGGGTTTAGTTTAATTGCATGAATAACTTTCCATGAATACCCACTATATGCTTCATTACAGTAGAAAACATTTTGGCCATCATGCATATAGACAACCGGATAGTTTTTAGTCAAATCTTTATCATAATTTTCCGGCAATAAAACACGTATGCGACGTTTATCATTTTTATAAGTCATATGTAATTGATGTGTTACTAATCCTAATGATTTTTCATGTTCTAATGTCCACAATAAAGGGTTTAAAGTGATATCCACAATTTTACTTCTGGTCAGTTTTTTTTCTTTCTCTTTCGTTGATAATGTAATATAATCTTTCACACTTTCTTCATCTCTGATTTTTCCATCTATAATTCTTTCACAGCCGTCAATAGCTTCATAACGAACTCGGTTCATTAACACTTCACCAAAGAAATCTAGGTTATTTTTTGTCAATAAAATCGCCCCGTTTTTAGTTTTTAATACAATAGGTTATGCATTCCTTAACCTTTATTGAACAAAAATGAATAATCAATAGTATATTATGTTCACATTCCAAACTTGTAATTATTTTGGTATTCACCGTTCCTTCTGATGAGTAATGTATAATAAGAAACTTCATTTGCTTTATGGGTAGTAGACTCTTACTGCGCAATAAATTCTTCATTTACAGGTGACTTTGTGAAAGAATGTACTTAAGCTAACGGGTAAGGTTAGTACAAAAAAAGTGGAAAGAAAATTATTGCTAAAAAGGGGTTTAAATGATGAAGTTGAGGGTGTTGTTCGGTATTCTTCTAATCATAATTTTAACGGCTTGTTCATCAACCACACAAACTGTTGTTTCTAATGAAGTAACCTTTTATGGTGAAGGTGAATATTGGAATGTAAGTTACATATATAATCCAGAATTGTATGATGAAAAAATGGTAAACTGGGTTGAAATCGAACTGAAAGACTTTGAACTATCACAGGGAGATATAAATAATATTGACATTGAACTTGAAAGTAGAGATGGTTTGATTACAGGGAATATTGGGGATATGGAAACAAAAATTGAAGGTAACGTTATTTCTTTTTTAGTTGGTACTGTCAATTTTGAGACTTACAAGGAAGATGAATATAAAATCACAATAAATTTCAAAGATAAACAAGATGTTATAAAGTTGCAGATGAAACGTTGATATTAAAGTAACGGGAGCGATTGCAAAACAGCAGCAGTCGCTTTTTTACTAACGAAGCAGGATAGTGCAGTAAAAAGCATGAATAATCTTTAAAAGGAATGATGGTACATGCTATTTAGGAAGTTATTCTTTAAAAAATATGATGAGTTTGCTTTAAAATTGGGTTTTTCTGATTGGAGAATCGCATATGAAAACACGTTTTTTATTTACCGTATTCCAGAAGATGCCCAATGGAATGCAACACAGCTACCAAATAAAAGTTGGGCAGTATGGAATGATATAGGTCAACCGCCTTATTCTTTTAAAGTTTTTGAAACATGGAAAGAAGCTATCAGATATTTAAGGAACTTATTTGATGATAGTGAACTACCTGAACATTACTGGTATCCCGAAGGATTTGACCTTGAAGAAAACGTATTTAAAAGTCTTCCTAATAAAGAAAAGAAACTATAATAACTTAAACTAACGGTTAGCTTTAGTTTATATCAACAGAAAGGGAGGTTTTAAATGAAAATAGTAAAAGTTTTTTTAGTGTTATCTGTTCTGTTATCAATAACTGGTTGTTCACCTTTAGTAAATAATAATCCTACAAAAGTAGAAACCAGTTCAAATGGTTCATATAAGGCATTACTATTTGTAAATGGTATGGAATTACAATCTGTTGGACATACAGCCAATGAATCGGAGCTTGTAGTTGGGGAATTTATTGGTGCAGTTAATGAGAAAGTAGATATAGAAATAAGACCTTCTGATGAACTCACTTCAAATTATTTGGAAGAAGGAACAGAAATCTATTCAGTGGAAGGGAATACAAAAATAGTCTTAGCGAAAAAAGAAAATGGAGATTATGAGGTTTTTGAATAGATTTTATTGTACTAACGGAGGCATTTCTTCAAGAAGGAGAAGTGCTTTTCTTGTGGAAGTTATTAAGCTAACGGTGCAGGATAACTCAATAAGGGGGATATAATGAAAAAGGTTGTACTTATTGGTTCAGGTGGTTCAGGCAAATCCACACTGGCAAGGCAATTAGGGGAAAAGCTAAAAATAAATGTTTACCACCTTGATGCTTTATTTTGGAAACCTAATTGGGTAGGAGTGCTAAAGGATGAACAAAGAAAAGTTCAAAATGACTTAGTGAATAAAGAAGAATGGATTATCGATGGAAACTATGGTGGGACAATGGATATAAGGCTTAATGCAGCGGATACAATAATATTACTTGATATTAATAGAACAATTTGTGTTTACCGTGCTTTCAAAAGAATGATGCAATACCGAAATAAGACAAGACCAGATATGGGGGAAGGCTGCGAAGAAAGAATTGATT
>NZ_JAAIWM010000017.1 GCF_011008845.1 Bacillus mesophilus
ACTTGCATGTATTAGGCACGCCGCCAGCGTTCGTCCTGAGCCAGGATCAAACTCTCCAATAAAGTGTTTGATTGCTCATTACACCGGCAATCTACTGAGTTTTTTCGCGTTAGCGAAAATAACTATATAGTAGATCTAAAAATTTATTACTTGCGTTGGTTTTTAAAGACCAACACGCTTGACGTTTTGTTTAGTTTTCAAAGAACTATTTATCTCATCGCTCAGAAGCGACTTTATTAATATATCATATATATTAAATTGAAGTCAACATCTTTTTAAAAGAAGTTTTTAATGTTTTTTAATGTCTCTCACAAAAGCGACTTTAACAATTTATCATAGATGTTAATAAAGTGTCAAATGTTTTTTCTAATTTAATCATTTGGACTATTCAACAATGAGAAATCAACAGGCTCTTTATTCTATAGTGAAGGATTAGGTATTATATTTCTTTTTATACAATCTGATATAAAAAAGAAAACAAATGGTTTTCCCATTTGTTTTCCCTAAAGGATATACGTTTGAATGATTATAAGTGCAACTACACCCGGAATTCCGAAGAAACCTGATACAGATGATGTTGCTAAATTAATTGGGACGTGTAGATCAATCATTGTCCCAAAAGCATTTAAAAAGAACAACAACAGTGCGCCAATCATAATCTTAATTAATCCTTGGCCAATCCACCGTACTGGTCTAATTGGTGCACCAACAATCAACAGTAAGACAATTACTCCACCTAGTATGGATAGAATTATGGTTGGTTCCATAAGATTTAATTCCCCCTCTTGTACATGCCCTTCTTTTTACATGAATATGAGGAGAATCTAAAAAAAGAACTTATAAAACCAAACCACTAACGCAATAGTGTAACTTTTCTTTTCTTCGCTTCTCTTATAAGGAAAAGATATTTAGCTTCTGCAAGTTTTAAATGGTACAGGACCTCCGCAGAAGGTTCCACACATCGGTTCACTATTTCTTTTTGACGCATCCATTCATTTTTATTTTTCTCTAAACTTTCTATTAATTGTTCATTAAAGGATTTTCTTAATTTTCCTTTTCTTTGGAAAAACATGAATGGACCTCCTATCCTTAGAGTTCTCTTCTTCCTTCTAGTGCCTTCGAAAGAGTAACTTCATCAGCATATTCTAAATCGCCTCCAACTGGTAGTCCATGAGCAATTCTTGTGATTCTGATTCCAGTTGGCCTTAATAATCGAGAAATATACATCGCTGTAGCTTCCCCTTCAATATTAGGATTTGTTGCAAGAATAACTTCTTGAACGGTATCATCCTGAAGTCTCTTAAGAAGGGTTGCAATATTAATATCCTCTGGACCAATTCCATCCATCGGAGAAATCGCTCCGTGCAATACATGATAGAAGCCAGTATAATCACGCATTTTTTCCATTGCAATTACGTCTTTTGGATCTTGTACTACACAAATGACTGATTTATCTCTGGATTGGTCCTCACATATTTGGCATGGGTCTTTATCCGTGATATGCCCACAAACCGAACAATGTGTAAGATTCCTTTTGGCATTGACTAAGCTTTTCCCGAATTCTAAAACATCGTCTTCTTTCATATTTAACACAAAAAAAGCCAGCCGAACCGCTGTTTTCGGTCCAATACCTGGCAGCTTCATAAAACTATCAATTAATTTGGATATAGGCTCTGGATAATGCATTTGTCTTCCTCCCTGTTAACAAACAGACAGATAACCTCTATTAAAACATTCCAGGCAAGTTTAATCCTTTTGTAAATTGCCCCATTGTATTATTAGTTAGTTCTTCTGCTTTCTTTAAGGCATCATTTGTTGCAGCTAATACAAGGTCTTGAAGCATTTCTATATCGTCTGGATCAACGACTTCCTCTTTAATATTTACTTCTAGGACTTCTTTATGTCCACTAACAATAACTGTTACCATACCACCGCCAGCAGTACCCTCAATTCGCTTCTCCCCAAGTTCCTCTTGAGCTTTTGCCATTTGTTTTTGCATTTTTTGCATTTGTTTCATCATATTTCCCATATTTCCGCCACCACGCATAATGTAACCTCCTAAGTTTTAATCTTCTATTATTTCAATGAGCTCTGTACCAAAAAGCTTTTGTGCTTCTGTAATAAGAGGATCATCTTCCTTTTGTTTATCATCCTCTGTATCATTACGTTGCTCACGAATATACTCTTCCCTTATTTTTCCCCATTCTGGTTCTGGGACAGCAATCATTTCATATCTCTTTCCAATAATATCAAGAAGAATACCCTCTAAATTATCACGAACATTGTTCGTATTCTCAGCTGCCATTTTGCAATGAATTTCAAATTTAAAGGACAAAATGAAGGCTTTGTCAGATGCAGCAACCGGTTCACTTTCACTTAATAGCGCAGCATGTGAAACTTTATTTTGTTTTTTTAGCTGCTCAAGCATATTGCCCCAATTACTTTTAATCTGATTTAAATCCTGTCGAGTTGCTTGTTTAAGAACTTCTGTTGCTCTACCTACCGGTACACGATAACTACTTTTGTTCACTTTTTGTACTCTTTGATCTTTTTGAGCTGTTACCTCTTGTGAGTTAGCATTAACAGTGATGCCCTTATCTTTCAAGTGAGCAACTTCTTTTTCTAAATCCTTCACCCGTTGAACTAAGTGTTCTACTTCTGGTAAGGCTTTAGACTCCTGTTGACAAAGCTGAACAATTGCTATTTCTAAAAGGATTTTGGGATGATTTGTCCATTTCATCTCTTGCTGACATTTATTCAGGATATCAATGATTTCATAGATCCTTTCAACCCGAATCTCATCTGCCAGTTGCTTAAATGATTCATCTACTTTTACTCTTACTAATATATCCTCAAGTTGAGGAGATGATTGATATAAGAGAATATCACGGTAGAAATAAATGATATCTTCAATAAACCGTTTTGGATCCTTCCCTTGATTCATTAGTTCATCAAGAGCCTGTAATGCAACTGGTACCTGTT
Organism: Bacillus mesophilus; assembly: GCF_011008845.1. GTDB lineage: Bacteria > Bacillota > Bacilli > Bacillales > SA4 > Bacillus_BS > Bacillus_BS mesophilus. The sequence continues at coordinate 2,983 of NZ_JAAIWM010000017.1, forward strand.
GGCTTTGGATTGCTTGTACAAGCGTCATTAAAAATTGCTGCGAAACGGCACCGGTTATCATTAGGACGTTATCAAGTGTAACCTGCTCCTCACTTAGTGCAATTGCTTGGTCAAGTAAGCTTAACGCATCTCGCATCCCGCCATCCGCAGCCCTTGCCACAGCAAGTAACGCATCCTCATCAATGGCAACCTCTTGTTCTTGGACAATCGTGTTCATTCTGTTAACAATGGAACCCGCTGAGATCCTCTTAAAATCAAATCTTTGGCATCTTGATATAATGGTCAAAGGTATTTTATGTGGTTCAGTTGTTGCTAGGATAAAGACAACATGTTGTGGAGGTTCCTCTAGCGTTTTTAATAATGCATTAAAAGCTCCAATGGATAACATATGTACTTCATCAATGATATAGACTTTATATTTAACCGTACTTGGTGCAAACTTTACTTTATCACGGATATCTCTGATCTCATCTACGCCATTATTTGAAGCTGCATCAATTTCGAACACATCAGGATTAGATCCATTTGTTATTGTTTTGCATGCATCACATTGATTACACGGTTCACTTACAGGTGCTCGTTCACAATTTATAGCTTTTGCAATAATTTTAGCGGCACTTGTCTTCCCTGTTCCTCGAGGTCCTGAAAACAAATAAGCATGTGTGATCTTCTCGTGAAGAAGGGCATTTTGAAGAGTTTTTGTGATATGTTCTTGTCCAACTACATCTTGGAAGCTTTGTGGCCTCCACACCCGATATAATGCTTGATATACCATTGAAATCCCCTTCTTCTCTTATCATCTCATCTATTATACCGTAACTATCTTTTCAATTTCAAAGAATAATGAGAATCATCCATTATAAATAGTAAGGTTGTATATACAAAAAAACTCACCCGTTTTACGAAGTGAGTTTTATATGTGTATAAACTACCGTGCACCTTCCGTCGATTTAACACCATAAGCGTTACCTTAGCAGTTAGCTCGGTTCAGGCAACCCCGCGGCACACGAGATGGTCCACTTACTGCTGCTTCCTTCCGGACCTGACAGGGTTCATGGATTCCCGTTGCGCAGGACCCGAACGTCAACACCACTTACTAAGGGCAGACCTTACAGTGAATAAACCTCTGGAAGGAATTCGGCCTCGCTAGAGCGGATTGCGAGTACAGGGCACCGCTACCTCCCCGCTTAGCACGGCAAAGTTGATACCAATATTAGTGCGTCACTGGGACGCATAAACAAGTATATAACGTGTGAGACAAAAATGCAACGATGATACCTATCTTAATATTTGGTTTCTAAGGAACCTTTTTTCTTTTTACGTAAAGTTTGGAAAAAGTTTGTTAGTAATGCCCCACATTCTTCTTCTAATATTCCGCTCTCAACAATTGATTGATGATTAAATCTTGATTCTTGTAATAGGTTCATCAAGGTTCCTGCACAACCACCCTTAGGATCCTTAGCTCCATAGACCACTCTTGGAATTCGTGAAAGTACAATTGCTCCTGCACACATTGGACATGGCTCCAGAGTAACATATAAAGTGGTATCCTCAAGTCTCCATGTGCCGAGCTGTTTACACCCTTGATCAATTACTAGCATTTCTGCGTGGGCGATTGAACGTTGTTCAGTTTCCCTTAAATTGTAACCAGATGCGATTACTTCTCCATCTTTAACAAGAACAGCCCCAATTGGAACTTCACCGATTACCTCAGCTTTCTTTGCTTCTTTAATAGCCAGGCTCATAAACTTTCTATCTAATTCTAAAGTCAAACTTGAAAACTCCTTTATATAATTCAGTGTAATGTAATTAGCTAGTCTTTATAATTTGGTGAATAAATTGACATTTCTTTCTGTTATTGAAAATAAACTTACTACTAGTCATTTCCTGCTTATTTTTAATACTTAGAACTGTTTTACGAGGCTAAAGGTTTGGAAGAAAATAAATCCTTATATGATTCTAGTGGTCAGGATATTATAATCCGACACAAGATTAATCCTTATTTTCAGACTAACCTTATCAAACTGTCACTTACTATTTTATCAAAGGTTTTTATTTAATAAAGGGGGGTTATCATGCAAATTCATGTTATTCAACGTGGGCAGACCTTATATGGTATTGCTCAAGCATACGGAACAACCGTCAATGATATAGTAGAGGCAAATGAACTAAATCAACAAAGTGGACTTGTAATTGGCCAGACACTTGTCATTCCAATTATCGGCCGTTTTTATTGGGTTAAATCTGGTGATAGTTTATGGTCGATTGCTAATAGGTTTGGACTCTCATTTCAAAGACTTGCTCAAATCAACCGGATTTCTCCAACCCAACCACTTCAAGTTGGTACTAAGTTATATATTCCACCATTACCTAAGCGTAACGCTGAAGTTAATGCCTATGTTGAACCATTAGGTGGTACAGTCAAACCTGAAATAGAGGCAGCTGCAAGGGAAGCAGCTCCATATTTAACGTATCTAGCTCCATTTAGTTTTCAAATACTTCGTGATGGTACATTAAAAGAACCATTATTAAATAACTTTCCTTCTATAGCAAGTGAAAACCAAGTTACCCTTATGATGGTTGTTACTAATTTAGAAGAGGGACAATTTAGTGATGAGCTTGGACGGATTATTTTAACAAATGATTCCTTACAAGATACATTACTCACCAATATTATTACAGCTGCAAAAAAATATAATTTCCGTGATATCCACTTTGACATGGAATATCTCCGACCAGAAGATCGCGAAAGATATAATGCATTTCTGAGAAAAGCGAAAGCTCGACTTTCTGCTCAAGGATTCTTACTATCTACAGCATTAGCACCGAAAACGAAGGCTGATCAAAAGGGAAAATGGTATGAGGCACATGATTATAAAGCACATGGTGAAATTGCAGATTTTGTAGTCATTATGACTTATGAATGGGGCTATAGTGGTGGACCCCCAATGCCTGTATCTCCTATAGGACCAGTACGTGAAGTGTTAGAGTATGCTCTTACTGAAATGCCCGGCTCTAAAATAATGATGGGTCAAAATTTATACGGATATGATTGGACGCTTCCTTTTGTACCTGGAGGTCAATATGCCAAAGCGGTTAGTCCTGTCAGAGCAGTTGAATTAGCAGCCCAAAATAATGTGCCAATTAAGTATGATTATCAAGCACAAGCGCCTCATTTTGATTATGTGGACAATGAAGGTAAAGAACATAAAGTATGGTTTGAAGATGCAAGATCTATTCAAGCAAAATTTGACCTTATTAAAGAATTAGGATTAAGAGGTATTAGCTATTGGAAACTAGGATTGCCTTTCCCGCAAAATTGGCTATTAATTACCGAGAATTTTAATGTTACTAAGCAATGATTTTGACAGTCCTACTTGTAAAAAGTAGGATTTTTTTTATTTTATCCTCAGCCACTTCACTCTGTGATAAAATGAATACTGTTATGTAAAAATTTGATTCATTTTGTCAGATTTTAAGAGTTAGGGGGAGCACGATGAGTCAAACACCATTTATTACTGTAGAAGGACCGATTGGTGTCGGTAAGACCTCGCTTGCAAAAGAAATAGCAAATCGGTTCCATTATCATTTATTAAAGGAAATTGTAGACGAAAACCCATTTTTAGGGAAATTCTATACAAACATTGAAGAATGGAGCTTTCAAACAGAGATGTTCTTTCTCTGCAATCGTTATAAGCAGCTAGAGGATATTCATACTTCATACTTAAAGAAGAACCAACCCGTTGTCGCAGACTATCATATTATGAAGAACATGATCTTTGCGGATCGCACGTTAAATGAATATCAATCTCAAAAATATAGACAAATTTATGAGATTCTTACAAATGATATGCCTGAGCCTAACGTTATTATTTACCTTCATGCAAGTCTTGATACCCTTCTTCATCGCGTGGCTAAGCGTGGAAGAGAAATTGAAAAACAAATGAGTGCTGCTTATCTTCAACAACTTATTGAGGATTATGAAAGAGCAATGGAACTTTTTCAAGTAATCAACCCACATATTCCAATCATTAGATTAAGTGGCGATGACCTGGACTTTGTCATGAATGAACAGGATTTAGAAACAATACTAGAGACAATTGAATCAACGGTTAAAGGGAGAGCAGCCTTATGATTTTACGTGAAAAATACGGGATTCCAAGTAATGCCGTTATTACAATTGCAGGCACAGTCGGGGTTGGAAAGTCAACGATGACAAAAGCTTTAGCTGACAGTTTAGGGTTTCGTACATCTTTTGAAAAAGTAGATACTAATCCTTATCTAGATCAATTTTATCTAGACTTTCAGCGCTGGAGTTTTCATCTTCAGATTTATTTTTTAGCAGAACGTTTCAAAGAACAAAAGAAAATATTCGAATATGGAGGCGGGTTTATCCAGGATCGTTCCATTTATGAAGATACAGGGATATTCGCCAAAATGCATTACGACAAAGGGACAATGACTGGGGTCGATTATGAGACCTATACAAGTTTATTTGACGCTATGGTCATGACGCCCTATTTCCCACATCCTGATTTGTTAATCTACCTTGAGGGAAGTATTGACGATATACTGGATAGAATTAAAGTGCGAGGTAGAACAATGGAGCAGCAAACTCCGATTGAATACTGGAAGGAAATGCATACACGCTATGAAACCTGGATTAATAACTTTCATGCTTGTCCCGTACTAAGATTAAATATTAATGAGTATGATGTACTTGCTAACGATTCATCTATAGAACCAATTATCGAGAAAATTAGCAGAATGATAAACAATAAAACACCAATTAATATCTAGATAAAAAAGGATGTGGCTGCCCACATCCTTTTTTAATTAGTTCCTTTTTTAAGCAGTTCTACAAAATGCAATAAAATCTTCGCTGTCAGTCCCCAAATCACCTTATTTTCATAGTTGTAAAAATGCTCCTCCTGCTTTCTAATCTTCCAGTCATAATTCTCACCACCGGCAATAAGATTCACTGGAAAGCTCTCATCTGGTTGAACCTTAAAATTCACATGATATACCTCTGGTTCATTCTCCAAAAAGAATGAGAGTGGAACTACGAATATTTCTCCCACTTCTGCTGGATTTAACTTAATTGAATCAAGAGATTGAATGAATCCTACAAATGAAAAAATCATCATTCCAAACGGAGAAATCAGATAGTCTAAAGGAAATACCTCTTGAATATCCTCCTCATGTATACCTAACTCTTCTCTTGTCTCCCGTAAAGCTGCAGCCATATTAGTCTGGTCACTATAATCAATTCTTCCTCCTGGAAAGCAAATATCACCTGGTTGCCTTCTTAGCTGTTCCGAGCGAATCTCGAAAAGTACATGGACTTCTTCCTCTATTTCAATAAGAGGTAGCAAAACCGCATATTTAGAGAGTTTTTCATGACCCAACACAGAAGGTATATGCCCGTTAACTTTGTTTTTTATGGTTTGTGAATCCATTCCGTTTCACCTCATTTCTATCATTCAAGGATAACCCCATCTTTTTTTATTAATTATAAATTAAATATGAATTTTGTCCCCATCATATTCATCTAACAAAGAACATATAATTCATACTAGTTCTATCTAATGTGAGTGAATCCTTCTCCTTATTAACCCCTTTTCTTATTTGTTTACAGAATAATGGTTACAATTTATAATAAGTTGTATAAAGGAAACAAATATGCATTTGTACAACTCACCATTTAAAATAATATTCATACTAATATACATGAAGATACAGCAAAAAGTCTAAGAAGCTTTCTGCTTAATTTTTTACCTAAATGTTTCCCTAAGGAAACTTTAAGTCTCTAAGGCAAGTTTATTAATTAACTAAAACAGGAGGAACACAAGATGGCTGAAAATCTATTATTAGCATTCGGATTAACTTTAATGGCTGGTCTAGCAACAGGGATTGGAAGTTTACTGGCATTCTTTACGACACGAACAAACACAAAGTTTTTATCTATTTCACTTGGCTTTTCCGCAGGGGTCATGATTTATGTATCAATGATTGAAATTTTCGTAAAAGCAAAAGATGCCCTTGTGGGGGAATTAGGAGAAGTCTCGGGTAACTGGATGACTGTTGCTGGATTTTTCGGAGGAATGCTCTTAATTGCTTTAATTGATAAGTTCATACCGAAGACCGGAAATCCTCATGAACTTAAGAAAGTTGAGGAAATGAACAATCAACCCCAAAACCAAAACTTATATCGAATGGGAACGTTCACAGCACTTGCCATTGCAATTCATAACTTTCCTGAAGGAATTGCTACATTCACGGCAACTTTACAAGACCCTACAATAGGTATTGCAATAGCAGTTGCCATTGCGATTCATAATATTCCAGAGGGAATTGCCGTTTCTGTACCTGTATATTTTGCAACCGGCAGTAAAAAGAAGGCATTTAAGTTATCTTTTTTATCAGGTTTATCGGAGCCAATCGGTGCCATTTTCGCTTATTTTATTCTAATGCCTTATTTGAATGATATAATGTTTGGTGTCATTTTTGCTGCTGTTGCGGGAATTATGGTGTTTATCTCTCTTGATGAACTATTACCAGCAGCAAAGAAATATGATGAGGCCCATCTATCTATTTATGGATTAATTGGTGGCATGGCAGTAATGGCCCTAAGCTTACTGTTATTTATTTAAAATTAGGATCTTATTGTGAAGGGGCTCTCGGGTCCCTCCACAAAATTAAATTTGTACTTTCAATATTACTTCCGTTACAAAGCCTAAAACTATTATTTATGATAAAATGTTCGAAGGAATGATATAAAAAGGAGGGATTCCAGTGCCAACACCTAGTATGGAAGACTACCTAGAAGTAATTTATCTGATCTTAGAAGACAAGGGTTATGCTCGTGTAACTGATATTGCTTCCTCTCTTGATGTGCTCCCTTCCTCTGTAACAAAGATGTTGCAAAAGCTTGATGAAAAAGAATTAGGAATATATGAAAAGTACCGCGGATTCATCCTTACTTCAAGAGGAAAAAAAATCGCCAAAGATATCGCAGATAAGCACCAAACATTAGAAGACTTCTTTCGAATTTTAGAAATTCCCTCAAAGGATATCTATAAAGAGGTAGAAGGAATTGAGCACCACATTGGAAAGGAAACAACCTTTTGCATCGCAACTCTCATCCAATTCTTAGAAGAGAATCCCGAGATAAGGAAATCTTATTTATCTTATCGAAATAACATTAGTAATAATAAATAACCAAGGCATCCATCTAGGATGTCTTTGTTATTTATTGCTCATCGATATAGGATTGATATTTATATATCTTTAGTAACTTGGAGTTGAATGTAGCAAAAAAGATAAATGCTGAATGAGACGATCCAATGACAAAAGAAAGCAATAAAAAAACCAATTACAAGTTGTAATTGGTATAATCTCCATTTTATGCACATGTTTGCGTGTGTATCGATAAAAATATGGCGGAGGAAGAGGGATTCGAACCCCCGCGCGGTTTGACCCGCCTGTCGGTTTTCAAGACCGATCCCTTCAGCCGGACTTGGGTATTCCTCCGTATCGACAAGTAATAATATATCAAATTCTAAATTACTTGTCAACAACATTTCAAAAGAAAGAGACAAAGTCCCTTTCCCCCTACTTAATAACTTCTTTATTCCCCATATAAGGACGTAATACCTTTGGAATAATAACCGTTCCATCTTCCTGCTGGTAGTTCTCCAAAATGGCTGAAACCGTTCTTCCTACCGCTAATCCAGATCCATTCAAAGTATGAACATGTTCTGGCTTTGCATTTGGCTCTCTACGGAAACGAATGTTAGCACGTCTTGCTTGGAATGCTTCAAAATTACTACAAGAAGAAATTTCACGATATGCATTATAGCTCGGTATCCAAACTTCAATATCATACTTCTTTGCAGCTGTAAAACCAAGATCAGCAGTACACATGCTCATCACTTGGTATGGTAGCTCTAATAGCTGGAGTACCTTCTCAGCATGTGAAGTTAGCTTTTCTAATTCACCATAAGAATCCTCTGGTTTAACAAATCTAACAAGCTCAATCTTATTGAATTGATGCTGTCTGATTAATCCCCTTGTATCACGGCCTGCAGATCCCGCTTCTGAACGGAAATTAGCACTGAATGCTGCATAACTGATTGGGAGCTGATCTCCATTTATTATTTCATCACGATGTAAGTTTGTTACTGGAACTTCAGATGTTGGAATGAGGAAGTAATCTTCTCCAACAATTTTAAAGGCATCCTCTTCAAATTTAGGAAGCTGTCCAGTTCCAATCATGCTATCTCGATTTACGATAAATGGTGGAATGATTTCCTTATACCCGTGCTCATCACTATGCAAATCCATCATAAAGTTTATTAGCGCACGTTCTAAACGAGCACCTAATCCCTTATAAAAAACAAATCGGCTGCCAGTAACTTTTCCAGCTCGTTCAAAGTCTAGAATATCTAATCCGTTTGCGATATCCCAATGTGGCTTCGGTTCAAATGAAAACTGTGGCAGTTCACCCCATGTTCGAATCGTAACATTGTCATCCTCGGTCTCTCCTACTGGGACACTTTCATGAGGAATGTTAGGGATAGATAATAATAATTGCTCAAGTTCTTGCTCCACTACTCGAAGATCGTCATCTAGTAATTTAATGCGATCTCCAACTTCTCTCATTTCTACAATTAAAGTCTCAGCATCCTTTTTCTCACGTTTTAATTGTGAAATTTGTTGAGAGACTTCATTTCGTTTTCCTTTTAAGACTTCTGCCTCCGCAATTAGTGCACGGCGTCTTTGATCTAATTCTTCAAATTTACCTAGGTCTGAGAGATCCTCACCACGATACTTCAACTTGCTTTTAACTTCCTCAAAATTTGCTCGTAAATGTTTTAAATCTAGCATTACACATACCTCCTTGTATTTTAGTATTAAAAAAACAAAAAACTCCCGTCCCTTATAAAAAGGGACGAGAGTATACCCGCGTTGCCACCCTAATTGAAGACAGAATCATCCTATCTTCCTCTTGGGTCTCTGTAACGGCAGAAAGCCGAAAATAACTACTTGGGGGTTGCCCTTTCGATATTTCACTCTAGGATGGATTCACGTGTATCTCACATCGGTTCACAGCAACCACCGACTCTCTGTTTGAAAGAACACACGCTACTAGTTCCTATCATCGATTTAATATAACAAATTTTTGTAATTATTAATTTACTACAAGTTTATACAGGTTTCAATAGTTTATACTATTTTACTTAGATTCTTTCACCATATTTACAAAATATTGTGCAAAACGGTGATCATCTGTAAGCTCGGGATGAAACGCACATCCTAAGAATGGTCCTTGACGAACGGCTACGATTTTTTCATTATGCTTTGATAAAACTTCTACCTGCTCTCCTACTTCAACAACATAAGGAGCGCGGATGAAGACACCAACATAGTCTTCTGCTACACCAGAAATCATTAATTCTGCTTCAAAGCTATCCTTCTGGCGACCAAATGCATTACGTTCAACCGTTATATCCATAACCCCAATATGAGGTTCATCATACCCAACAATATTTTTTGCTAAAAGAATTAACCCTGCACATGTACCAAACATCGGCTTTTCCTGTGCAGCAAATTCCTTTAAAGGCTGCATAAAATCATACTTATCAATTAGGCGCCTCATTGTTGTGCTTTCTCCACCGGGAATGACAAGACCATCTATTTCATTGAGCTGCTCATGTCGCTTCACAATAACTGTCTCAGCACCCGACTGCTCAAGAGCCACAACATGCTCTCTAACTGCTCCTTGTAATCCTAATACGCCTATTTTAACCATTTACTAAACTCCTCTTTATTACCAGCCGCGTTCTTGCATACGTTGTTCTGGTAGTAATGATGAAATATCTACACCCTTCATTGCTGAACCTAAGTTCTTAGATAAAGATGCAATTAACTCATAGTCCTCAAAGTGAGTAGTTGCTTCAACAATAGCACGAGCAAACTTTGCTGGGTTTTCTGACTTAAAGATCCCTGACCCTACAAATACTCCATCTGCTCCAAGTTGCATCATTAACGCAGCATCAGCAGGAGTAGCGACTCCACCTGCAGCAAAGTTTACTACAGGTAAACGTCCTAGCTTTTTAATTTCTAATAATAATTCAAATGGAGCACCTAATAGCTTTGCTTCCATCATCACTTCATCTTCACTCATTGCAACAAGCTTACGAACTTGTGCATTTACTTTTCTCATGTGACGAACTGCTTCTACGATATTTCCTGTACCAGGCTCACCCTTTGTACGAAGCATTGAAGCACCTTCACCAATACGTCTTGCAGCTTCTCCAAGGTCACGACAACCACAAACAAATGGTACAGTAAATTGTCTCTTATCAATATGGTACTCCTCATCTGCAGGAGTTAAAACTTCACTCTCATCGATATAATCAACACCAAGAGATTCTAATACACGTGCCTCAACGATATGACCAATACGAGCCTTTGCCATTACTGGAATAGTTACAGCCTTTACTACATCTTCCACGATTGTTGGATCAGCCATACGAGCTACTCCACCTGCTGCACGGATATCTGCAGGAACACGCTCAAGAGCCATAACTGCTACAGCACCAGCTTCTTGTGCAATTCTTGCCTGCTCAGCGTTAACAACGTCCATGATAACGCCACCTTTTTGCATTTCTGCCATACCTCTTTTTACTCTTTCAGTACCTGATTGACTCATTATAAATACCCCCTATATGTAAGCTTGCTCATGTTTAATTAGAAAAACATCAGTAGTATAATACTATCGTTTTTCATCTACTATCTTTTTAACAAAAAACATAAAATATTACAAACTGCTTGTCATTGTATTATTCTACATTAAAAGTAAAAAAAAACCTACTATTAATATTTATAAAGAATGCTCACACTTAAATTAGTAGTAAACCTAAAGAAAAAACTCCCGTTTATGGGAGTTTTACATTTAAAATAAACCTTTAATTCCATTTGCGGCACTTGTCCACAATTCTCCAAAGAAACCACCAATCGCTTGCATGAACAATACGAATCCATTTGATTTTTCAATATCGGAAGTGGTTACAAGCTCAGTAGTTATGAGGTCATGACCATTTGAAGTTAAGAAGCTTAGTTTTCCTTCGCCTGTATATTCTACAGTTACAGAACCTACCTTCATGCCCTTTTCAATAGGGGCAGTTAAGGCACCCTCTTCTGTTAGAAGTTCCTCATCCATAATTACCAATGGTTTATACATTTCCTGTTCACCACGTTTAATTAATAGTGATAAGGCATTAGTAGATTCAATCTCGACTTCTTTTTCTTTTCCTTTAACAACTGGTAATACAGACTGTTCACTTGGCTGATAACCAGCTGCTAGTACTTCTTGTACTTCATAATTACTAAAACCGTAATCGAATAACTTTTTTGTTTCACCAAATCTACTCTCATAATCAGCTGTTTTCATCACAACAGCAATGAGTCGAGTTCCATTTCTCTCTGCTGTTCCTGTGAAGCAGAAGCCAGCCAAATCAGTAGAACCTGTTTTAAGGCCATCCACACCCTCATATCCATATACAAGAGTTGGTAGCATCCAGTTCCAGTTCGGCATTTCTGTTCGGTCTGGTGTTCCGTCTCTAAATACCGCCTTAGGGATACTAGCTGTATCAAGTACTTCTGGATAATCGTTTAGCAGGTGATACGCAAGCTTTGCTGTATCACGAGCTGACATTAGATTCTCCTCATCCGCTCCAGTTCCTTCCGGATGCTGACCTAGCAAATCTTTATTATTTAAACCAGTTGTATTTACAAACTTAAAGTTTTCTAAACCTAATTCTTTTCCTTTTTCATTCATCATCTTTACAAAGTTTGTTTCAGAACCTGCAATTAGTTCAGCTAACGCAATCGTAGATCCGTTTGCTGAGTATATAGCCATTGATTCATATAGTTCCTTAACATTGTACTTAAAGTCAGATCGTAATGGTACATTTGATAATGCACGATTTTGTGAGATTTGATATACATAATCTGAAATCCCTGTTTCTTGATCCCACGATATTTTCCCATCGTTAACTGCCTCTAAAACAAGATACTCAGTCATCATCTTTGTCATGCTTGCAGTAGGAAGAGCAATATCAGCTTCTTTTTCATAAAGAACTAAACCAGTTTTTCCATCTACTAAAATAGCAGATTGTGCACCAAGATCTAATATATCAGTTTCAGCAGCTAAGCTACTGTTAGGAAATAACGTAACAATTACAAGTGTTAAAGCTAAATATAAATATAAAATGAAAGATTTTTTCGTTCCTTTCACTATTCATCCCTCCTCTAAGTTGTCCCATCATATTCTACCATAGGATATCGCAAAAAAATAGACAGAGATTGATTCTCTGTCTTGAAGAGGTATATTGTACCAAATAGACTTATAAAGAGTAATTTGGTGCTTCTTTTGTTATTTGAATATTATGTGGGTGACTTTCTCTTAAACCTGCTCCAGTCATTCGTATAAACTGTGAATTCTCTCTTAGCTCATGGAGTGTTTTCGTTCCACAGTAACCCATACCTGAACGAATTCCACCAAGTAATTGGTAAATCGTATCAACCAATGGTCCTTTATATGGTACTCTTCCTTCAATTCCTTCTGGAACAGCTTTTTGATTGTTTTCTTGGAAATAACGATCTTTACTGCCTTTTTCCATTGCACCAACAGAGCCCATTCCACGATAAACCTTAAATTGACGACCTTGGTATATTTCTCGGTCCCCAGGGCTTTCAGTTACACCTGCTAGTAAACTACCAAGCATTACGGCATTTCCACCTGCTGCTAATGCCTTAACCATATCACCTGAGTATTTAATACCACCATCAGCAATAATGGCCACACCATGCTTTTTAGCTTCAGTTGCACAGTCATAAACAGCGGTAATCTGTGGAACCCCAACCCCAGCTACAACTCTAGTAGTACAAATTGATCCTGGTCCAATTCCTACTTTAATTACATCTGCACCTGCTTCTATTAACTCTCTAGTTGCATCTGCTGTTGCAACATTTCCAGCAATTAAAGAGATGGCAGGATAATTCTCTTTTATTTCTCGTACTTTATCTAGCACACCCTTAGAGTGACCATGTGCAGTATCTAAAACAAGACAGTCTACACCGGCTTCTATTAGCTTCTTAGCTCTTATTAATGTATCTGCAGTTACTCCAACTGCTGCACCTACCAACAAACGTCCTTGGTGATCCTTTGCAGAGTTAGGAAATTCAATTACTTTTTCAATATCTTTAATGGTAATGAGACCTTTTAGAATTCCATCATCATCAACTAGTGGGAGTTTTTCAATTTTATATCTTTGTAAGATTCTTTCTGCTTGTTCTAGGTTTGTTCCAACAGGGGCAGTTACTAGGTTTTCTTTGGTCATAACATCTTCTATTTTTATGGAGAAGTCTTGAATAAAACGGAGGTCACGGTTAGTGATAATACCAACTAATTTCTTATCCTCCATATTATTTACAATCGGTACACCAGAAATACGATATTTACCCATTAGGTGTTCAGCATCATAAACCTGATGATCAGGTGTTAAAAAGAATGGATTAGTAATAACTCCACTTTCAGACCGCTTCACCTTATCCACCTGTTCAGCTTGCTTTTCTATAGACATATTTTTATGGATAATACCTAGCCCACCTTGTCTAGCCATGGCAATAGCCATTTCAGCTTCAGTAACAGTGTCCATTCCTGCACTGATGACAGGGATATTAAGTATGACCTTATCTGTTAAAACTGTGCGTAAATCAACATCTCTAGGAAGTACCTCAGACTTAGCTGGAACTAACAAGACATCATCGAAGGTTAAGCCTTCTTTTACAAATTTACTCTCCCACATACCCATTCTCCCCCTAGTTTTGATAAAAATATTATTAGTAGCTTAACAATTGGTTAAAATACTGTCAAGAAAGTATTGATTTGTTAGAGTTTTCAAAAAACGTATTTTGGAGGGATATCCTTTGTTTGACCATCAAGCTGTATGGCAATCATACACTCCCTTTCATTCAGCAGCTAATGTTCAAGAGTATCTATTTAAGGTCTATAAGGAAAGTAATGTGGAAGACCCTGAAAAAGTGAGCTATCAAAATTGCTATCCATTTATATATTACTTAGATCATGGAAAAAGCTACTATCAATTATCCCAACAGGCACCTACATCTATAAAGCCTGTTTTACTTTTTTATGGAATGACACAGTTATTAAAGGCCTGTTTACTCTCAGTAGATCCAAACTATCCTGAATCTACTTCAGTATTAGCACATGGGGTTTCGACTAGAAAAAGAAAGAAGCAATCATACGATTTTCTTAAGGATGAAGTGAAGATACAGAAGAATGGTCTCTTTTCCCACTTTTCCCAGAAGATGTTTCATGTGGAACACCTTGATGGTGAAAAAATTGCTATGGTTTCACTTTTAAAAAGAATACCAGAGCTTAATTCTCTATTTGAGTTTAGTTATGGTGAGCTTGTATCAATACCTCTAACTAAAGGTGAAATGAATTCTTATAGTATGAATAGTAATATTCTTGATTTTTTTCATATGACAGAAGAAAGATTTACTGATTTCCTAACCAACAAACTAAAGCCGTTGGATAAGGTTACATATCAAAAAAATCAAGGAACCTTAACGTTCTCTCTAAAAAAAGATTTATTAAATTCAATTAGTTGTTTTCCATTTTACTACCATTATGAGGAGAATTCCTTTTACCTTTCAACAGACAGAGATGCAACAACCTATTGTCCAGAAATCATGGTGCATTATTTATTACTCTATAATTTAAGTATGATCTCTCGCTATGAAACAGAATGGTGGAGTGAGCTTCTACAAAATTCAAGTACGAAAGATCTGCCATTTATTCAACAATTTATAGATACAACTACTACAAAGATTCCAATATTACTTTCAGATTACTTATACGCCAAAATAAAAAAGAACCGTTGATGTCACAACGGTTCTGATCCTATTATTTTACTTCAATTTTAGTTAGAATATATTGTCCTTCGTCATTCTGATGGTATTCAATAATTACATGAGCATTTTTTTCGATGGTATTCCATTTAACATCTTTTACTTCGTCACCTAATTGCAATGTCATAGTTTTAAACTCTGTATTTACCTCAATAGAATTACTATCTACTTGACCTACATAGGCAGCTTCCTCACGAATAGTTTTAGAAGTTGTTTTATCTTCTTTTTCTGACTTTGTTACAGAAAGATTAGTTAACACATATTGATTATCATTATTTTTATAATATTCAATGACTATATGTGTATTCTTCTTAATGCTGCTCCAGTTTACATCTGTAACTTGATTAGTTAGTAAGGTAATGGTTTTATTTTCAGTGTTAACTTCTATTGAATGACTATCCACTTGACCTACATAAGCTGCTTCTTCTTTAATCAATTCTGGACTCTTTTCTTCTTCTTGATCATCTTCTTTTACTTCACTCTTTGTTATAGTAATATCATTTAAAACATACTGATCATTTTCATTCTTGTAATATTCAATGACTACATGAGCATTCTTATCAATACTGTTCCACTCTATACCATTTACCTCACCAGTTAGGAGTGTAATGGTCTGACTCTCTGTGTTTACTTCAATAGAATTTGAATCCACTTGGCCTACATAAGCAGCTTCCTCCGTAATAAACTCTTTAGTGACCTCTGGAGCAGTACTACCTTCTGAACCATTTACTGTTTCTACATCCTCCACTTGACCGACCGAATCAGTAGCTGTACCACATGCAGCAAGAGAAAGTGTTATTAAAAGATAAGAAATTACTTTAAGTTTTTTCATTATTATCCACCTCATATTAATTTTGATTTCACTTATGAGACGCAGCGTTTTCCATTATGTTGCATATTTTAAAAACTTTTTTTAGAAATTAGTAAAATGGTTTAAGAATAGAACAATGTATTATTCTAAAAGCATCTAACCAGATAATTTTTTTAAAATATGGAAATTGATTGAGTATTAAATTATAAAGCCGAGATTGATAGAGGATTTGAATTGAAAACTAATAAAAGGATCAATATTAGAAAGACAGTAGTTTATAATTGAGTTTTGTTAAGTTTTTCTATCTATTTATCTTTTTTATATAGTTACCTAGGCTTGTGAGAGGCATTAGTACGGTTTAAGAAGTTTATACTAGTGGTTTATCAACGATATTTCGATTTTATCAACGAAACCAACGAAACTAGCTAACTTTTAAACGAATAATTGTATTTTATCAACGAAATCATTACATTTATCAACAAAATTACTTTTTCTCCCATATTAATGAGCACTATTAGTTATACTCCAGGCTCCTCTCTTTTACACTTCCTCGACATCTAGTTTTACTTAATACCTTTACCTTTGATAGTCCATTTTACTTCCTTGACACAACAAAAAAGAGTAGCTACATGAGCTACTCTTTTCAACAATGCTTGGCGACGTCCTACTCTCACAGGGGCAATGCCCCAACTACCATCGGCGCAAGAGCTTAACTTCCGTGTTCGGATCCGGACTAAAATAAGCGGCGAATCTCTTCGTCAGCTTCATCCGTTCAGTCCTCACGTACAGTCGTACGCTCCGGGCTTCTCTCCTGACGCTTCCTTGACCTTCTTGCTTCTTTTAGTCCTCTAGTCTTTGTTGTATACTCTTTAGCACTTCGTGCTCAAAATACAAAAAAGAATAGCTACATGAGCTACTCTTTTCATCTTTGCTTGGCGACGTCCTACTCTCACAGGGGCAATGCCCCAACTACCATCGGCGCTGAAGAGCTTAACTTCCGTGTTCGGAATGGGAACGGGTGTGACCTCTTCGCCATCATCACCAAACTATAAGGGAATATTGTTCCCTCAAAACTAGATAATGTTTCGTATATAAGATTGTCATATTATATGGTTAAGTCCTCGACCTATTAGTATCTGTCAGCTCCACGTGTCGCCA
>NZ_JAAIWM010000018.1 GCF_011008845.1 Bacillus mesophilus
AGGTGGCGGAAGGTTATTTAGCATGCCCTTTTTTAGTATAGCATGATAGATTTTAAGTTTTTATTGAAAAATATTGACAAACTATTAGCTGGTTTACTTGAACAAAGGGCGGCTGCTTGTTCAGTAATCGCACTGGTTTGTTTAAAATAATATTTTATATTTCTTAAGTAATTCCAAGAACGCTTGGATTATCAGACGTGCCAGTGGTGTAGTCAATGGAAGTAAAATAAAGGCATATACTACTCCCGCCAATAAAACGCCATCTACATTAACGCCTGTATACCCGCCTTCTACATACGTTCTAAGACTTCCACCTCTTACAACCCACTCTCCAAATAAAGCACCAATAGTTCCACTATAAAGTGTGATAAAAAGTGCCGACATTAGACTTAATGACCAGAGTTGTTTATTTGATACCTTTTCTTGTTTTGTGAAATAATAACCTAATATCGCAAAGGTTAGTATAAAGGGAACAATCGTTGCGTAATAAATCCAGACCTCACCAAATATAGATGTAAAGCCGCCTGCAAACCCCTGTGCAAACAACATAAACATAAATGAAATACTAAACGATAAACCAAAACCAAAAATAATTCCGACTATAACTCCTTTTGTAATTCTCATAAGGATATTTCCCCCACAATAAAATCTAGCAATGCTAAAACCCTCGATAAAACTAGTCCTACTATAAAGTAAAAGAGATCCTTCTAGTTCAATTAACCTCCTTTAGCTTAATTAGTAGGTTCAGCACAAAGGGGCATTAATCCTGCAATAGATCAATACCTCCGTTAGTTCAATATCTACTTTCTAAAATCATCCATATGCCAATTCCAATTTGCATTAATAGTGTTTAAAAACTCTGCGATTTTTTCCTCCGATAAATCCTTTTCTCCAGTCAACATATTTGCATAAGATTTCAATACCCAGGTATCACCATAAGGCTTTGTAGGTGCTTTCCATTGTACAACGAACCTATACTCGCTTCCGTTTATTTTAACTTCAACCGAGAGAATATCTCCATGTAAAATAAAACTACTCATATCCATTCTCTTACACCTCCGTCAACATTTAACTTTATTATATGTATCTCTAATATCTTATCTAACAATCCTTTCCGTTCGTATTATAAGGTTAGCCAGAATGCTAAATATTTCTGGTTGACCATTTTTTATATGGTTTTATTATAACAGTAGCCAGGGTAGAACGTCCCTTCCCCTGGGACTTTTTGAATGATAACAAGGTGAAATTCTCGCTTGGCCTTTGGGGACCTTATATTGCTAAAGCTGTGCGTTTTACATGGAGAGGCGAACATGGCAAACTCTTGGTCCTTGCCAGTGATTTATTAATTGTTGGCATTTTGGCAAGGTATTCGTGTTCGTAGAGGCTCCATGTCAAACGACATTGGCCATCTGTCTAGTTATGGAAAATAGTCCTCTTTAACAAGCAAATTTTCCTTTTTCAATTCGATCCCGTGAAGTAAACCGTTCACCCCCTACTAATAGAAACATGTTTGAGGCTGGTTGGGACTGAGATCTCGTATAACAAGCGAAGCTATGATACTACTAGGAGGAATAGGGGTTACTGGCAAGATTATTTATGAGGAGGAGACTTATTATGAATCCAGTCGTTGGTCTGGATATATCTAAGGGTGAGAGTGAGGTTCAAGCATTTATAGATAAGGGAAAACCTTACGGTAAAAGTTTTAGTATTAAACATGATCTTGATGGTCTTAAATCGTTACTCGATTTTCTGAGAGGTTTAAAATCTGAAACGGGTATTAATCCACCTGTAGTTTTAGAGTCAACAGGACATTACCACGTACCAGTTGTGCAGTTTCTTGAGAATCATCAGTATTTATTAATCATTGTTAATCCACTAATCTCTCATAGAGCGAAAAGTTCTAGCTTGAGAAAAGTTAAAACGGATGCCGTTGATGCCTATCGCCTCTGTGAGCTTTACTACAAAGAGGACCTGGAGCCGTATAAAAAGCGTGGAATACAACTCTTGAATCTTCGTAATCTCACAAGACAACATGACAATATTACAGGAATGTATGTTCAAACAAAACTCCAATTTCAAGCTGTACTTGATCAAATATTTCCTGAATATAGAGGTGTTTTTGGTGACTTGTATTCGGTTGTTTCTTTGTGTCTTTTACAAGAATATCCCTCATCAGAAGATATTTTAGCAGTAAATGAAGATGCCTTGGCTGATAGGATTAAGGAGTTATGTAATAGTCGGTCTAGAAGATGGGCATTAGATAAAGCCAAAACACTAAAGGCAGCAGCTACAAGAAATCCATTCCAGAAGACTCTATATAATAGTCACTTACTGAGCCTTAGTATGTATATAAGTATGCTTCTTCAATACAAAGAGCATCTATCAGAGTTGGACGCTACTATAGATACTCTCGCTAAAGATATTGAAGAATATAAGATTATCCAATCCATCCCTGGTATCGGAGAAAAGATTGCAGCAACAATCATTTCTGAGATTGGTGAGATAGATCGGTTTAATCACCCGAAAAAACTTGTCGCATTCGCTGGAGTGGATCCAGAGGTGTTTGAGTCAGGAAAATTTAAGGCTACTCTCGTTCGCATAACAAAACGTGGTTCAGGAAGGCTACGGCATGCCTTATACATGGCTGTTCGTTCTGGTATCCGTGACTGTCGTACAAAGAAAACAACCGATGAAATTATCCCAAGAAACAAGAGATTAAGAGAGTTTTATGACAAGAAGCGTAGTGAAGGCAAACTTTATAAAGTAGCCGTAATTGCTTGTGTTAACAAGCTCCTACACTGGATTTTCGCCATATTAAAAAATAAAACCACTTTCCAAGATATAGAATAATTAGAACTTCTAACTAAGTAAAGAAAAACTTTCCAAAAGTTAGGTGGCGGAAGGTTATTTAGCATGCCCTTTTTTAGTATAGCATGATAGATTTTAAGTTTTTATTGAAAAATATTGACAAACTATTAGCTGGTTTACTTCAATAAGATAATCTTCAAGAATCGCCCAGTTATATAGATGATTTAGATTAATTCTTTTAGTCTCTTCATTGCAGAATGTACCGTAAGTCTATGGAATGAAATCAATTCATTTTTATAAATTACTCCATAGATACCATAAGGTGTAGGTGAAAGTTTCAACAATTCTTCTCTGTCCTTTAAATCAATAATTTCTGCCTTTATATCTAATTTGTTTGCTCCCTCTATAACATTATCAGTTGCTATATCTACAAATGGACACTGCTGCGTTCGTAAAATTGTTAATTCGTTAAATCTTTTCAACCTTTCATCCCAATCTTTTGGAAAATAAGGGTCTGGCAAATCCCCAAATTTATATACAAGTAATTCAAAACCATAAGGAGCTTGTTCAATTTCAATAAAGTTATTTTTTATAAAAACATCTTTACTTGGTGTCCATGAAGTTTCTGGATTTGTAATGACGATTACTCCATTCTTGTTTTGTTTCTTTGCATCTTGAATACAATAATCAATCAATTTTGAAGCATATCCTTTTCCTATAACATTTACCCATAAGCAATGAATAACCAAATAATTATCACCATAGACAGCTCTTGAAGAATACTCAATTGGAGTATATTCTATAAAGCCTGCTGGTTTGTTATCATCCATTACTTTTATATATTTTAAGCCTTCATTGAATCTTCCTTTAATCCAATTGTTTTTATTTGTATAACCTTTTGATTTTGGCTTACTGCGAAGACAATAACATCCCGTATTTTCTAGATTGTCTTCGTTTAACTCTACCAATTCAATCATCTGACTGATATTCTCCATGAATTCCTCCTGATTTAGTAATACGCAATATTTGTAATGTATTCACTAAAAAAAGCATTAATCCTCCTTGGGATTAATACTTTATTAATGTTTCGTTATTGAACTAACCTTACCCTTTAGTTGAGTGATTTCTATAAATATATCGTCATATAACGCTAATATGCTTTTGATTGATAATTCTTGGGAGGAGCCGAGTATCTTACCTTTTATGTATACATTGCTTCTTATCTTAGGTGTAGGTATCGTTTGTTTCTTATACAAATATTTAACAGGAAGCACGTTATATCATGGATAAATAAACTGTTTATAAATTCTAAGATTCGAAGAACAGGATAAAGGTGAGTATTTCATAGAGTTCAATCATTACTACAACAGTGATTAGGATTTCAGCAATTACAATAAAATACTTTGTTTTATTTAATCTTTTCATATGAACAAAGTACAATAGAAAACCGATTAATACTGAAAGGATAAGGGAAAGTATTGACGGGAAAATTAGAAATTCACCAAAATGTATACCAACATTTAAATTTAGTTGAATAAAATAAAAGAATATAAAATTCACAAGAGAAATAATTACTATAAATTTCATCTTAAAAATATTATCTAATATCTGCATATGTTCACCTCTCTTTAAGGGCATAAATCCTCTTTGGAACTTGTGCCCTTCTATACATAAACTTATTATACTAACCTCCCTTTAGTCGAATAGATTCAAGAAAAATAGCATTAATCCTTTCTTGGGATCAACGCACCCTATAGCTCTTTATTATATTTTCCCTTTTAAATTAATTTGAAATTTGATTGTTTAAGTAGGGGGTTAAAGATACATGTTTTGGATACAACCTATGTAATATATAAATAATGAAAGGGATTAGCATAACAAATAAAGTCGTTCCAATTGTTAACAATGTTATTATTTGATTAATATATTCTTTCATATCATTGGCACTAAATGAAGAGGTGGTTGAATAAATTCCGCTATAAATTATTGGAATCCCTGCAATAACGTTATTTAAACTATGTAGGATAATAGGAATAATAAGTTTTCCAGTCTTTAAATAGAGCGTACAATATAGAATTCCTAAGAAAAAATGACCAATAAAACCACTATTAAAATGAAGGAGAGCAAATATAAAAGAACTCAAAAGTGCTGCTTAAAATAATCCAATTGATTCACCCCATTTGTTAAAGAGAAAGCCTCTAAATAACAATTCCTCTGCTAACGGAGCTAGTGTAATGGTGACAATTAAACCAACTATAATTAGAAATAACCCTGTATTTTCAACAACGTTTGTATCAGGACCATTTATGAATTCACTTATAAAATCTTCATTAGCGAAATTAATTATGTTAATAACTGTTATTATGGCTGATATAGAAAACAAAACAAATAATAGCTGTATTCCTATGTATTTCATCATTTCATTTTTAGTTATATTAACACTACCGAAAATCCTATTAACAATAATACCTTTTTTGTGAAAAGTGTTCATAAGAGCAAGAACAATACTTATATACACTACACCTGAAGTCACCATACCTACGACTTTGTAGTGTAAATTAAATACCAAGCCTATAAAAAACACAAAGAGTATCACTATTAGATGAATAAGGAATATCTTTAATATTACTTTAAACACACTAACATCTTCTAGCTTATTCAAACTATCCCTCCCGTCTCTCCGTTTGCTTTATCACTTTATAAGGCATCGTCAGAATAGCATTTCTTCTTTCATTCTTTCTTGTTAAACTATACTTTCTCCGTTAGGTTAAGAACTTCACAATATCGCAAATCTTCATACTAAAAATCATATCAGAAGATAACAAGTTATTGTTCATATTTTCCACTTTATCTTGATCACCAAGTTCGGTAGATTTTTGCTGCTGGGATTTAAATTTCTTTTCCTTCAGTTCATCGCGCTTGTCACGTTTATCCTTAAGTGAGGAGTGGGCTGGATCTTCTTGATACTTTTGTCACCGATCTAATCGATTAAGATCATCCGGTACAAGATTAAATTTACTATCATTTATAACTGCCGAAATCCCAACATTTGATTTGTACTTTTCATAATTAGGATATACACCTTTGAAATATTCTTCCGCTGTTCCAGGTATATAATTTTGAGGTTCTGGGTAGGATGTTATTACACCCTCAAAATTCCTCAACACCACTTTATCCGCACTTTGCGAAATTAAATAATTCGGTTGTAACGAAATTTTGCCTCCCCCACCAGGAGCGTCTACTACGAAGGTAGGGACGGCGTTTTTTAAAGTAAGTATGATAGACACTAAACAACTGCAAATCAAGATGATTTATATCATCTTTAATTTGCAGTTTTAATCACACATGATGATAATTATGAGTAAAATTCCAGCTTTCTATTGCATAGTATCCCTTTACTACGTATTATCAAATCGTAATTAAATAAAACGTACTAATAGTAACAACATAAAAAAACACTAACTTAACTAAATTAGCAATCCCATATTTACAAAGAGGTAGGAGATCAATTATGTTTTCTGCTTGAGAGCCACGTTGTCCTTTTAGAATATCAAATTGTACGCGCTTCCCTTCATACAAAGATTTAAAACCATCACCAGTAATTTTTACGATTGTTAAATGTAAATAAAATAAAAAATGGTTTCCTTGTCTGGGAACCATTTTTTAGTTGACCATATGGTGTTACCAATTCGTTTTTTCTCTTTTACGTAAAGAAGATAAACAATTACTATTCACTGTCTCAGTATATGAAAAAAAATCTTAAAGATAAAGGTGAGATGTTTTTTTACTGTTACTTTTAGAAATAATGACTTAAGTAATATAGTTTGTACCTAAAACAATGAAAGCCCTACCTCTCTTTCATCCTTACGGATCCTTGTCCGTGCCAGTGTGAATCAGGATTGCAAAAATCAAGTAACTATTCTATCGGCGTTCGTAAAAGAAGTTTATAATAATAAAAATGGATTAGAAATAACAAAAGAGGATAATGCTCTGAAGGTGAGTTGAAGAAGTAGAATGTCTTTGAAAAGATTTACTTTTAATAATAAACACATTCCCAAAAAATCAGGATTTTCGGGAGATGTAATACATTATCTTAATTAACCTTAATAGAAACTTTTTATTTGACTCTCAGTAATCCCTTTAATTAATCCCAGTTCACTAATCAAAAATTCATGTGCGTTATCTAACATTTTTTTTTCGCTTGTATTAAGTGCTTTTTCTTTCTTCATACGCATTAAATCACGTACAACTTCAGCACAATCTTGTAATTTACCCGTTTTTATTTTGTCCGTGTTCACCTTATACCTTTGTTTCCACGGCAGTAATCTATCTGATTCTCCATGCTGAAAAATGTGTATGATCTGTTTTAATGCAATTATGTCAGTAACAGGGCGTATATATGAACTCAATATTTTACCGATAGGAATCATGACTTCCATATTACCTATTAACATTTTTATGACATAATACTGTTGTTTGTCCCCTGATATTTCCTTCTCTTCTATGGATTTAATTGTACCTGCACCGTGCATTGAATAAACAATGTTATCGCCAATTTGAAACAAATAATCCACCTCCATATATGGTAACCTATATAATCTTAGCATACATATTATTTTTTATCAAATTTTTAATAATACCATAAATTTAATTCAATTGTCAAACACAGTTTTTCTTTGAAAATCAGAAAAGTCAAAACAGTAGGAAATCGTGTCTGATTATTAATAAATAGAATACTGTTTCCCGTGTAAATTCTGTTACCTCTACTAACCTTAACTGGAATTGCACTGAATATGTGTAGAGTATAATATCCCCGCTAATTCAAATGACATTCCAATATTAATACCTATTCCTACCACCTCCATATACAGTAAGAGTAGGGGTTCATTAAAAGTAGTATTAGAATGTATCTCAAATACTTCTTTTCCCTCTTTATAAAGAACTCTAAATATAACCATTAAAAGACTAAGATATACCTAGAACAACCTTAATAGGTTTGTGACTTCTTTTAATATCTGTTTAGATACCTCCACTTATTTATAACTTAAATTCTATTTGTTATTTATTAAACTAGTAATGCCTTACTCCCTGCCAAGAAGTAAGACCCATTATATTTGCTCTATTAACAAAACTTACAGTTTGTTCATAGCTTCACAAAAAAAGAGCGAGTCGCTAACTGAATTTGAACGATTGCAACAGTTGTTAAAAACAATTTGAACTTCACAATTCCTCAACACCACTTTATCCGCACTTTGCGAAATCAAGTAATTCGGTTATTCGGTTGTAAAGCGATCTTTCCTCCACCACCAGGAGCGTCGCATACCAAGACAAAAAATTTTTTCATAACAAAGGCACCCATCACTGAGTGCCATTATCCTTAATATATATTAAGAAGAAAAATCAAAATAATTCCTCTTCAACAATCGAGGCATTTCCATCAATTCCTTAAATCCTATCGAACTACCAATCTTCTTCGTATCCACCAAAAACAATTGATCTTCAATCTCCTTCGTCACCTCATCTGTCTGATACACCATCTCACAATCCGAACAAACAACTGCAGGTGCCTCCGTAATCTCAATTGCTCTTGTCCCATCAGGCAACTCCCAATAAACGGTCCCGCTACCTATTGTCGCCTCAGCCCCACACCACTCGCAAGTTATTTCCCTACTCATTAGCAGTCGGCCTTTCAGAGTACTTCTTCTGTTCTACCTTAAATTTCTTTTCCTTCATCTCATCTCGTTTATCTCGTTTATCTTTTAGGGAAGAATGGGTCGGATCCTCCTGATACTTTTCTCTTCGATCTAGTCGCTGTAAATCTTCTGGCACCAGATTAAACTTCTGGTCGTTCATGACACCAGCAATCCCTATATTAGACTTATATTTTTCATAATCAGGATAAACCCCTTTGAAATAATCATCTGCCGTACCTGCCACGTAGTTCTGTGGTTCTGGATAAGAAGTTATTACTCCTTCAAAATTCCTCAACACCACTTTATCCGCACTCTGTGAAATCAAATAATTAGGCTGTAAAGAAATCTTTCCACCACCTCCAGGACTATCGACAACGAAGGTCGGGACTGCATAACCAGACGTGTGCCCTCTAAGGCCTTCCATAATTTCTAATCCCTTTGAGACAGGTGCTCTAAAATGTCCAATTCCCTCTGATAGGTCACACTGGTATATATAGTAAGGTCTTACTCTGATTTTTACTAAATCATGCATGAGCTTTTTCATGATCGGGACACTATCGTTTATCCCTGCCAAGATTACGGACTGATTTCCAACTGGCACACCCGCATTTACTAGCATCTCACAGGCTTTTTTTGATTCCTCAGTAATTTCGATGGATGTATTGAAATGTGTATTAAGCCAGACTGGATGGTATTTCTTGAGTATTTCACAGAGCTTTTCGGTAATTCTTTGTGGAAACACGACCGGTGCTCGAGTGCCAATTCGAATGATTTCTACATGGGGAATATCACGTAAATTTTTCAAGACGTATTCTAGAATTTGATCATTAATTAATAAACCGTCTCCACCCGAAATAAGTACATCTCGTACATCAGGGTTGCTCTTAATATAGGCAATTGCTTGGTCCAATTGTTTCTTTGGTACACCCATGCCTATTTGTCCCGAGAACCTTCTTCTTGTACAATATCTGCAGTACATGGAACACTGATTGGTTACTAGAAATAAAACACGATCTGGATAACGATGTGTCAATCCAGGAGTAGGAGAATCTTCATCCTCATGAAGTGGATCTTCTAAGTCATATTTGGTTTTCATGATTTCCTTCGAAAGAGGCACGGACTGCATGCGAATTGGACATCTTGGATCTTGTGGATTCATTAGTGAAGCATAATAGGGAGTAATATTAAGCGGTATTGTTTTGGTGGCAATTTTAACACCCTCTTCCTCTTCAGGTGTTAGATCAATTACCTTTCGTAAATCATCCAAGGTTCGGATTGTATTCGTTAATTGCCACAACCAATCATTCCATTGTTCCTCAGTGACACCCTTCCAGAGTTCTATATCCTTCCAGTGACGACTTGGTTTAAATACATCATGTTTCACGATAAACCCTCCTTTTTACTAACTTTACATAAGTATATGTGAGGGACATCTAAACGGTTATCACGATGTAAACGTTTTCAATTAAGAAAAGCATAAGCGCCCCGACAAGCAAATGTTCCTGGAAGAAAAAAGGGTGTCTTCCCTTTTATTCTTCGGGGGTTATTTGACCTAGGAAAAAAGTGTATTTCCTTTTTTCCCTCGAGGGGCTGGGGGCTGGAGCTAAATAAAGACAATTTTTTAAGATTTTGTGCTCAAAGCAGGATCCTGCACAAATTCATCACTTTCCTCCTAGGATAAATCCTTTACCCATACATTCATATCCTCTAATTTATCAAATATATAACAGTTTTTCGTCATTCTGCCTTTATATTTATATTCTAATTGGTGTAGGGCCTGGTTCATTCCATAAGATAAGGCACGGGCCATAGAGTATACACAAAAAACCCTGTTTTTTCGAAGTTCACCTTCAAGACTGACAATTAGATGCTTCATTAAACCATGCTTCCGGTGCTCTGATATAGTCGCACAGTCTGATATTTCAGCATTATAATAAGGTCGATCTATATAAGCAGAGGCTGTACTCACAATAGTTCCTTTATATTCAATTATATGAAAAATGGCATTACTTTTCATTAAGCTTTGAATATACATGGGGTCATTTAAAGGGGTGGGATAAATTTCGAAAACTTCACTGTAAAGCTCCGATAATCTTTCAGCATCTGTAGGGACTGCTTTTCTTAGTTCATAATCCTGAGGAAGTTGTTTTTGCATGGTATTATTTGTTGGGTTTAGCACCTTGTGCAAAATTTCATCCTCTTTGACCCACGACTCATTATACTTCCTGTCAGGATCAAAATACATGGTTAAAGCATAAGCATGACTGCCGTGAAAATACCCTTCAAAGATCGCCTCTAATAAAAATCCTTTTTCTACAAAAACATGAACATGCTCACGGCGTGAATAGATAATGGCCTTAGTATAATTATGATTAGTAGAAAGGTCGATCACATCATTCACGATATCCATTAAATTTCCGCGATAATCCATAATTCGTAATCTGGCATTAAAGTGGTCAAAGCAGGCAAATAAATAATAGCTGTCCTTTTCGATTTTCTGCTCTTCATAAAATGATGGAGTCTCCATGAAATCCCTCCCTTCCCTACATCCTACGAAACGGGAATATCTTTTATGATGAAACAGAAATTGTCCATAAAAAAAAATCGACGATGTGAAGTGAACCAAAAAAGTTAGACATTATATTTTAAGCAGCTTGTTGGACCTGAGACCTGTATTCAACGGGACTCAGGTCCTTTAACTTTGTCTTC
>NZ_JAAIWM010000019.1 GCF_011008845.1 Bacillus mesophilus
AATGAAGACAAAGTTAAAGGACCTGAGTCCCGTTGAATACAGGTCTCAGGTCCAACAAGCTGCTTAAAATATAATGTCTAACTTTTTTGGTTCACTTCACTTAGGCGAGCGAAGGTAAACGTAATAATCCTGCTTTCGTATACTCCCGAAACTTAACTTTAGTCTCAAACGGCTCTATAAAAACAAAATCGGTACTCTCTTGCAATCTCTTAGCCTGGTAACCACGTTTCCTTTCATGCTCAGAAACCCCAAGCTCCATAATCCCAAGAGGCTTGCCGCTATAATCACTAAGCAACCACCCAAACTCATTTTTACGATAACCAGTAACAAGCACGTCAGCATACTGATAATTAATACACTTCAACCAGGAGTGACTACGCTTTCCTATTTCATATTTAGAGTCTTTCTTCTTCAGAACAATCCCTTCAAGTAACTGTGCCTTCGTTAACTCGAAAAAGGCAGCACCATTACCTTCAACAAACTGAGATTTTGAGAGTATTTCAGTATCGGTCTCAACAATCTCCGCAAGTAGCTCCTTACGCTTCAATAATGGGATGCTAACCGTCGATTCTCCGCGATGAAGTAGCACATCAAAGACTACATAACTAATGCAGTAATGTGATCGCTTAGACTGAAAACGACTCATAACCGCTTCAAAGTCCGGTTTACCCTCCTCGTTAGTTACAATCAACTCTCCGTCTAGAACAGTGCCTGGTGGAATACTATTTAAGGCAACTAACTCAGGGAATTTTGATGTGACTTCGTTCTTATGTCGCGTGTAAAGTCGTACTTTACCTTGTAGATCAACTGAATATAATAAGCGGATTCCGTCTAGTTTTAATTCTGTTATATAATCATCGGAGTCAAATGGTTGCTCCGTTTTGTGTAGTAACATTGGCGATATAAACATATAAAACACCTCACTATAATTTTAACAGGGTTGGTGTTTTATAACGTTAGGGAAACGATGGAATTTAGCTTATAGTTTATCTCCTACTTTCCCGCTACTAACTTCCTCATCAACAAAATAATCAGTGTCAATTCTCTTGACTATATATCTCTTACATTCTGAAACACCAAGACCATACTCAATCATTAGTTGGGCTAACCACTCTCCGTCTATTAACGCGATTTTTTTATTAATGACCTGAACATAGTCTTTTGCTTCATTCGTAAATTTAGAAGTTGTAATAAACACACCTTTTTTTGCCCTTTGCCCTTCTAAGCTTCCTGCAAACGCTTGTATATCAGGTCTTCCTACTGTATTGTTCCACCTTTTCGCTTGAATATAGATGGTATCCAAGCCAAGTTTATCTTCCTTAATGATTCCATCAATCCCCCCATCTCCTCTTCTTCCAATTGCTTGTCCAGCATCTTCTTTGGTTCCACCGTAGTCCATGGCGAGTAATAGATCGACCACAAGCTTTTCAAGAAATTCGGGTGAACATTCCTTAATCTTACTAAGTAGTTCAGTCGAGAGGTCCTCACTCATACGGTAGTAGCTCTTTTCTAGTATCTCTTCTGGTGTATCATTTTCTGTAATCTGGAAAGTTGTATTTGAGGTCTCTTCTAGGAGTTCTTGATCTGAAATGGAACTGAATTGATTCTGTTCATCGAATTCTAAAGGGTAAACGTTAATAAAATTAGCTTCCGATGCTAATACTTCTAGTCCACGTTTAGTGATGACATACCTAGCCTTAGAAACAGTTCTTAGAAATCCACCTTTTTCTAAATAGGTCTTTGCCCAACGAACTCGATTATTAAATGTCCTTTCTGCACCACTTGGTAGTAATTCATTTTTATCAGCTTCACTTAAACGAATGTCTTCCGCTAGTTGTCGATAAAGATCCTTCAATATATGTATTTTTCCATCCTGTAAAATTTTTAATAAAGGTAACGTAAGTGATTGAGAACTAGGTACTGCCACCATTTAACCTCCTTCCCTACTATTTTTTACATCAATAGATTTCTTCTTACACTAGACTAGCTTTAGCTTCCATTTTCCTATAGTACCCCGCCACCGCGGGAAAACTACTAAACTCTTTTCTCATCTCCCGAAATGTAACACTGACCTTCCCTCTTACCATTTCAAACTCAAGTGAATACTCATGACAGTTGATCGGTCTATAACCAAACTTATTGGTATAGAAAGTAACCGCCTCCTCAGGACTATGTGCAAAGATAAAGACAAAATCATCGGCATTCTTTTTTAGTGAGAATATATGAACTGGATTGATTCCTAAAAGGTTATTTTGAATAGATTCTTTCACTTTCTGATAATCTGCCTGATTCAAATCCACCTTGGATACATCGTCCGTTAAAGAAAGCTTACCCTCTGCTAGTAAATGGTGAATGTAATGAGCTAAGGATGATTCTTCATATTCTAAACTGTCTTGGTACAACTCCTTTACCAACATGTGTGTTCACCTCATTTTGGGAATTAGTGCTGATTAGCCATATACCTGCTCCGAATTTTCATCTATGTTCTCAATAGCCCCCGTATGCTCGTTATATTTTACAGAGATTGTACCAACAGGGCCATTTCGGTTTTTGGAGACGATGATTTCTAAAGAGGAATCGTCGGAGTTTTTGTCATAGTATTTTTCACGATACAGAAACAAGATCACATCGGCATCCTGTTCCACACTTCCAGATTCGCGAATGTCTGACATCATGGGGCGTTTATTGCTTCTCGATTCGACCGAGCGATTTAACTGTGCTAAACAAAGGACAGGGCAAGCAAAGTCCTTTGCCATCGTTTTGAGGCTTTTGGATATTTCGGTGACTTGTAAGTGCGCATTGCCACCATAAAATTGACTAGCTTGAATGAGAGATAAATAATCTATAAAGATAATTGGCTTCTTGTTTGGAAATTGATTCATGATTTTACGTGTTTTTGCTCTCATTTCGGCAACCTTTTGTCCGGCACTATCGAAGAGTTGTATATTGGTTTCATTCAGATTCCCAATTACTTCTGGCCATTTTTCCTTTTGTTTTGGTGTTAGCATGGTCTTCGGGTCTCGCATTTTAGCTCGATTGAAACCACCCGTGGAGGCTATAAGCCTTGAGGTGATTAGCTTTTCAGGCATTTCTAACGAGAAGATAATAGGTACATATCCTCCCCATCCAGCAGCTTTCGCCAAATGAAGCATCACATCTGTTTTTCCCATCGATGGTCTTGCAGCAAGGATGGTAACCTCTCCGTCCTGAAAGCCTCCCGTCATGTTATCGAGCTTTTTAATACCAGTTGTCGCAACTTTCACTTCTTCCTGGTCCTCCCAGGGTGCTTCGTAAATATCCGTGAGAACCTGTTGGATCGACGAGTGATCATGAATTTTAACTTGGTTGATTTTATCCAGTTCTGCTAGCACCTTGGCAATCTCCCAATTATTCAAAGAAGCAATCTTCAGGATGTTTCTTTTTTCCCGTTCCTTCCACACATCAATTAAGACTTCTTCTAGGTCTTCAAACTTCTCAATATCTGCATGCGATAACAAGTCAACCAGGTATGATACCCCACCGAACAAATCAAGTTCAGGTAAGGTGGTTAGTGTAATCAAATCTGCATTTTTACCATTTCGGTTTAGGTGAATCATTTTTCGCATTAATTCTTGGTGAATGGTGCCTTCTAGCTGCTCAGGTCGAATGATTGTATCCTTGATTAGGTAACCCGATTTCATCAAGCTACCCATGAACGTCTTTTCCGCGATACTCACCAGTCCTCACCTGCCGTTAGATCTAATTGAAATTCCTTGGAGGAACCTTTACTTGGCTTGTCTGGTTCAACCAGTTTCCTATGCTCTGTACCCTGCTTCTTATTCTCGTCATATGTATCAATTTCTTCTAACGTCAGAACGGAATCGTTTTCCCAATTTCTTAGAATCCCAACCACATAATTAAGTCTCCTAATATTGCTAGAACAAGCAATCTCCATCGCTTTCAAAATCATGTCCTTCGGTTGTAAAAAGCTAGAATTATATAGCCAGTACAGCAACTGTTGCTTAGCATGAATATTCGAAAACCCAAATCCATTTTGATCCCAAAATTCAACAACCTCTTTTACATCTTCTTTTTTCAAGCTCTCCCGTTCTAGATCAATATCTACACTTGAGTTAAGAGAATGTTGTTGTTGTTTTTTATTTTCTTTTTCTTTTTCTTCTTCTTTTTGTCCACGTATCGTGTATCGACTCGTCAACGTATCGTGGCACGATTCGTCAACTCCCTCGAAATCTTCCAGTTCCCCTTCATCATTCGTACAAAAAGATTCATAGACAGCTAGAATATCTTCCTTATCCACACATTCCGCCACATAAGCAATAAGCGAAGAATCCTCCACATTCTTTAGCTCAGATAAAATACAATCCATCACCGGTTTGCCACCCTTATGCAGGTTATACTTTCCCCAGTTTTTGATGGCAAGCTCTCTCGTGTCCGGATTGTAGCGAATCACCTGGTGCAGCTGAATAAACCGATTCATCAACGCCTCCACACTCTCAATCGAATACCCCATATCAAATGCCATCTGCTTTTTCGTAATCTTATAGATTCCAACCTGAGTCGTATGAGGATTCGTTAGGAGATATAAGAAAAAGTATCGATCCTCTGGGGTCATTTCTTCTGACACTACTGGGTTTAACCAGAAGTCAGTGCGAACCATTCTGTATTTTGCCATTTATACCACAACCTTTTCTATATAAAGTGTCCTTCATATTTGTATATAGGCAAAGATTTATAAAAAGGGGTTGCTGGTGTTTTAAAAATTAAAATAAAAAAATCACCTATCACATATATGTGTAGATGATTTTAGGTCGGGGTTTATATCCCCTTGTTTAAACCATTTATGCTATTTCCCCATTTACCCAACCAAAATACAGATTTACTCCATTTAGTTGGACTGGCCCCACAATTTCATCCTGCTTAGGAGATAATCCCAAAAGCTTCACAAACTCTGCATAATCATCAAACCATTTCCTTTTTTCACTAAAAGAATGAATTAGCATAAGGGAATGATTAGCAGCCACATTCGTCGCTTCAATTAATGCGGAGGCAGTTCTATGTAGTAATTGATATCTTATTTTTAACACACAATCCTCTTGTAAACTGAGTAGTTTCAACAGGTATTCTAATCTTTCTCTTTTACCCTTACTGGGATTATTGCCTAACCATACTTCTACCGTATCACCAAAGGGTTCAGAAACTTTTCCTTCCACCATAATCGTTAAGAGTTCATTGTTTGCATTTGCTAGTACATAAAGGTCATTATGTGAGCTTGCGTTTCCTCCTGGTAAGGAAACCTTGTACTCCGGAAATCCATACAATATCTTTACGTGGTTAAACAGTGGTATTTGACTCTGTTTGAATACGCTGTCAACACAGGATGGGAAATTGCTAGCCTCTTCCCAACAACGAGCTAATTCATATGCAGAATATCCTCTTTTCCATTGTTTCACAGGATCCGCTAGAAACTCTCTCCATGATGTTGCTCCTTTTGAAGGAACATAGAACTTACCCATTATTCCACCTACCCGTTTCTAATTTTTATTGATTAATAGTTTTTAGAAGCAAGATAAAACCTAATCGTCCTAACATATGTCTTCCAATCCTTATAACGCTCTTGGATTTTATTATCTAGAAAGGATTTAATCTGTTTTTCTTCGTTATATATCCCGTCACGTCTCATATTATCAAGTCTATTAATATATTGATCTACAGATATATCCTTTAATTTCATTCCTCCTTTGTCTAATAAATGTTTATGCTTTAGATAATCTTTAAACTCCATTTTTTCACCCTTCTTTCATTAATTATTCGATACAAGGGGACAGGGACTTTGGCCCACTTATAAGACAAAAGAGATAAAGTCCCTGTCCCTTCTGTCCTCCAAGAAAGATAACTATCTTTTTTCGTTATAATTCCGAGTTGCCACATAGGAGGAGCGTGTGGAGGTATCATGCTTATCGCTTTCTGATTCATCCTTGAATAGATAGATTTTGGTAGCATGGTAACTCCTAATTCACCTGCAACAAGTTCAGCAATCAAATCCCATTGCGAACTTTCATACACGACATTAGGTGTAAAACCTGCATTCTCACATCGTTCAATGATTAAGTTATGTAAAGCAAAATCACGATTAAATAGAATAAAATTTTCCAATTATTATTCTTCTAACATCACAACTAGAAGGTATTTCAATGGTTAATGTAGTAAATATAACTATGTGCATAGCACAAACTAATATTATGGAGGTTTTAAAGTGAAGGTTGCTATTTCGTTTTTTAATCGTATTATGCAGCGTTATTTGCCCGATCCGTTTTTGTTTGTTATCATTTTAACTTTTGTTGTATTTGGGCTTGGCCTGTTTCTAACGGAAAGCTCACCAATGAACATGGTTCAGTATTGGGGTGACGGTTTTTGGAGTCTGTTAGCCTTCTCGATGCAAATGGTGCTAGTATTGGTCACTGGTTATGTGTTGGCAAGCAGTCCATTGTTTAAGAAAGGGCTTGGCGCTCTGGCTTCAAAAGCAAAATCACCAGGTCAAGCTATCATTTTAGTTACAGTTATTTCTATTATTGCGAGCTGGATTAACTGGGGATTTGGACTTGTTATCGGAGCCCTGTTTGCAAAGGAGCTTGCGAAAAAGGTTTCTAATGTCGATTACCGCCTATTAATTGCAAGCGCTTACAGCGGATTCGTTGTGTGGCATGGTGGATTTTCTGGTTCCATTCCACTTACGATTGCGACCGAAGGACATTTTTCACAGGATTTAATTGGTATCATTCCTACAAGCCAAACTATTTTTGCAACTTTTAACGTAATCATTGTGTTAGCACTTTTCTTAATTTTGCCTGTTTTAAATCGCTTCATGCATCCTTCTAAGGAAGAAACCATTACGGTAAGCCCTGAGTTACTTGAAGGTTCATCTAACCTTCAGGCTGCGACGATTGAAAAATCAGCGTTAACTCCTGCTGAAAAAATTGAAAATAGCTTTATAGTTTCATTGTTAGTTGGTCTATTAGGTTTAGCCTTCTTAGTTTACTATTTTGTGAACAGTGGCTTTAGCTTAAACTTAAATATCGTCAACTTTATTTTCTTATTCCTTGGTATTCTATTCCATGGTACTCCTCGAAGATTTCTGGAGTCTGTACTGGATGCTGTAAAGGGTGCTGGTGGGATTATCATCCAGTTTCCGTTCTACGCTGGTATTATGGGTATGATGACAGCTTCAGGTCTTGCGGCAGTAATGTCTGAGGCATTTGTATCCATCTCTAATGAGTTTACGTTCCCACTATTTACATTTATTAGTGCTGGTATCGTTAACTTCTTCGTTCCTTCTGGTGGAGGTCAGTGGGCTGTTCAAGCACCAGTTATGTTAGCTGCTGCAGACGCACTCGATGTGTCCTATGCGAAAACAGCAATGGCTGTCGCTTGGGGAGATGCTTGGACGAATTTAATCCAACCATTCTGGGCTCTTCCCGCACTGGCAATCGCTGGCTTAAAGGCAAAGGACATTATGGGATATTGTGTAGTTATCTTATTTGTAAGTGGAGCTGTAATATCAGTAGGATTATTACTTTTCTAAATAAAGTCGATCCTTAACTGGGAAAAGGGATTTTTTCCTAGAAAAATTTTAGAAACAAACCCATGGGGACAAGGACCTTGTCTCAATAGGAAAGACATAGTCCCTGTCCCAAGATCCAAGGGGACAGGGACTTTGTTCCATATATAGTGATTACTTGTGTAAAAAGGGTTGTGACTTTAAAAGAAATAAAAAAATCACCTAGCACATTAAAGTGTAGGTGATTCTTTATGTTCCTTAATCCTTCAGTTTTTCTACTTCCTCTTTACTTAATCCAGTAGCCTCAATAATAGTTTCTACACTAACGTTAAGTTTTATTAGTTTTTCCGCAACTTCTTGTCTTTCCTCTATTTTAGCCTTTTCTCTTGCTTTATTTAACAGGTACTGACCTAAGACTGTATCTTCGATTGATAATCCCACGACCGATCCCTCCTTTTCAACTAATAGTTCTATTTCTTGAATCAAGGCAATCTCTTGTTCATATGGCATGATTATAATCTTATCAATGAATAAAAATAACTTACTTATATTTTCTCTTTTAATGCTATCTTCCTTCATTTTATCTTGAAAAAGGATCCTCATCAAATGTCGTTTAAAATGATACTTCATATCCTTATTCTTCTTACTCTTAATGGCATATAATCCAGCTAATATCGCCAATGCAAATGGGTTTTGTGATTGTAGAAGTGTGGTTTCAGTTTGAGAAGCAATACGGAAGGTATTATAGTGGTAGGTAACTTTTGTTTCGAGGAATTCATAGTAATACTGATTTTTGTTGTAAGAGGCCCGTTCGTCTGTGAAAAGCGCTATTGCATAAACTGGCTGATCATACAAATCCATAATTCGATAGAAGGATTGGAACATTCTTTTTGGAAAGTCCTTTCTATAATCTCCTTGTACCTCAATATGAATGTAAACCCATTGCTCGTTACCATCCTTTAAATGTAACTTGACTAACTTGTCTGAGGTTCGCTTGTTGCTGTTGGAATCTGGAATGATTGTTAGAAGTTCTTGTTCGAGGAACTCATGCTGGACTGAAAAGTCTACCCTTTCGTACAAATCTGGAGAGAAAAACAGGAGAAATTCTTCAAATAATGACGTAATGACATCCTTCCAAAGATAGTCATAATCTGGATTATTCAATTCATCAACACCTTTCTTTTAACTTACACTTTTTATATTCAATAAGGTTTTATAAATTCCTCCCTAGAAAAGACCCCCACAATATTTTTCTAAACCGTTCCGTTTTGAGGTGCATCTAAATTAAATGACATACTAATTGGCACAGGAATTGACCTGTGCCAATTTCCTTTTGTATAAAGGGTTTTTGATATATTTAATAGAATAATGACCTATGAGATGACATAATAAATTTAAAAGACAATAGTTGTTGTACACTACAAAAAGGTTGTCCTTTAGCCTGTCATTTTGGGTGCCAATTTAACAGTCATTTCAATTAATGGTTATTATACATCACAAGAGTTTATTGAACTAAAGGGTGAGGAATATTCAGTAATGTTATTGAAATAAAATAAAAGAAGAGGAGTGAGGTTTATTGAAGAAGAAAGTAATACTTGTATTAACTTTTGTGTTGTTAATTATTGCTGTCATAGCTATAAATCCTTATAACTTGTATCACCACATTAAAGCAGAAGGAACAGTTTCAAGTATATTGGCTGACCCTACTGTAAGAAATGCGGCTTTTGGTAATGACTCAGAAATAAGCAATATTAAATACTTAGGAAGTAATATGTATCGTGTAGAAACAAGTAGTAATACTTTTGTAATTGAATTAAAAAAAGACGGGTCACATTATAACTATGAAATCTATGAGTTTAAACAAAAGATTGGTGCATTCGGACATTAAGTTCGTGAACCAATGTACTTAAAGTAACGGGGTGCAGTTCTTCAAGAAGGAAAGAACTTTTCAATTGAAATAGCTTTATGTATTAAAGGAGAGATATTGATGATTTTATTAACAGCACAAGCCTACATAAATGGGGGAGATGTTCTCTTTCAATTGTTTGCTTTTATGGTTCTGTTAGTAATCCCTATTGTTGTTGTAGTATTCATTCTCACAAGAAAGAGAAATAGGAGACTAGCAAGAATCGAAGAAAAATTAGACAAATTATTAAAAGAAAAAGACCAGTAAATGATAAATCCATCTTCAGGTAAAGGGTGCGATTGCATAATAGGTATCAGTAGCCTTTTTTTCTGAAGCTCAACTAAAAAACTGAGGTGTGGTTAATGTTTGGTTTAAATGTGGATAGCAATGAACTTTCTTTTATGGTTAGTCAATCTGTTTGCTCTTTATCACAAATCAGTTCCAGCACAATGATTTTTGTAGAATTTAATTCCGCAAGTTTGAATATAGAATGTTTCTGACGACTTCGAGATTCACATCGCCTGATAATCACATCTAATGATAAAAAGCATCCTGACTATGATTGGTCAAAGGACCCAGTTGAAGAAATTAAGCTAATACTAGCTGGAAAGCAAATACGGTCATGCTACCTAGCAAAAGACACAGAGGACTTGTTTATTCAGTTTGAAAACGACATATGGTTAGATGTGTTAAGGGATAGCACAATGTATGAATCTTGGCAAATTGATGCTGGAGAACAA
>NZ_JAAIWM010000020.1 GCF_011008845.1 Bacillus mesophilus
TTATTCCCTCAAAACTAGATAATGTTTCGTATATAAGATTGTCTTTTTATATGGTTAAGTCCTCGACCTATTAGTATCTGTCAGCTCCACGTGTCGCCACGCTTCCACCTCAGACCTATCAACCTGATCGTCTTTCAGGGGTCTTACTTCAAAGAATGGGAAATCTCATCTTGAGGGGGGCTTCATGCTTAGATGCTTTCAGCACTTATCCCGTCCACACATAGCTACCCAGCGATGCCCTTGGCAGAACAACTGGTACACCAGCGGTGTGTCCATCCCGGTCCTCTCGTACTAAGGACAGCTCCTCTCAAATTTCCTACGCCCACGACGGATAGGGACCGAACTGTCTCACGACGTTCTGAACCCAGCTCGCGTACCGCTTTAATGGGCGAACAGCCCAACCCTTGGGACCGACTACAGCCCCAGGATGCGATGAGCCGACATCGAGGTGCCAAACCTCCCCGTCGATGTGGACTCTTGGGGGAGATAAGCCTGTTATCCCCGGGGTAGCTTTTATCCGTTGAGCGATGGCCCTTCCATGCGGAACCACCGGATCACTAAGCCCGACTTTCGTCCCTGCTCGACTTGTAGGTCTCGCAGTCAAGCTCCCTTGTGCCTTTACACTCTACGAATGATTTCCAACCATTCTGAGGGAACCTTTGGGCGCCTCCGTTACATTTTGGGAGGCGACCGCCCCAGTCAAACTGCCCACCTGACACTGTCTCCCAGCTCGATCAGAGCTGCGGGTTAGAATTTCAATACAGCCAGGGTAGTATCCCACCGACGCCTCCACCGAAGCTAGCGCTCCGGTTTCTCAGGCTCCTACCTATCCTGTACAAGCTGTACCAAAATTCAATATCAGGCTACAGTAAAGCTCCACGGGGTCTTTCCGTCCTGTCGCGGGTAACCTGCATCTTCACAGGTACTATAATTTCACCGAGTCTCTCGTTGAGACAGTGCCCAAATCGTTACACCTTTCGTGCGGGTCAGAACTTACCTGACAAGGAATTTCGCTACCTTAGGACCGTTATAGTTACGGCCGCCGTTTACTGGGGCTTCAATTCAAAGCTTCGCTTGCGCTAACCTCTCCTCTTAACCTTCCAGCACCGGGCAGGTGTCAGCCCCTATACTTCGCCTTGCGGCTTCGCAGAGACCTGTGTTTTTGCTAAACAGTCGCTTGGGCCTTTTCACTGCGGCTCTCTCGGGCTTTCACCCTATCAGAGCACCCCTTCTCCCGAAGTTACGGGGTCATTTTGCCGAGTTCCTTAACGAGAGTTCTCTCGATCACCTTAGGATTCTCTCCTCGCCTACCTGTGTCGGTTTGCGGTACAGGCACCTCTCACCTCGCTAGAGGCTTTTCTTGGCAGTGTGGAATCAAGAACTTCGGTACTATATTTCCCTCGCCATCACAGCTCAGCCTTATGGTAAGCGGATTTGCCTACTTACCAGCCTAACTGCTTGGACGCGCACTTCCAATCGCGCGATTCTCTATCCTTCTGCGTCCCCCCATTGCTCAAACGGTGAGGAGGTGGTACAGGAATATCA
Organism: Bacillus mesophilus; assembly: GCF_011008845.1. Taxonomy (GTDB): domain Bacteria; phylum Bacillota; class Bacilli; order Bacillales; family SA4; genus Bacillus_BS; species Bacillus_BS mesophilus. The sequence continues at coordinate 1,546 of NZ_JAAIWM010000020.1, forward strand.
ACCTGTTGTCCATCGCCTACGCCTTTCGGCCTCGGCTTAGGTCCTGACTAACCCTGAGCGGACGAGCCTTCCTCAGGAAACCTTAGGCATTCGGTGGACAAGATTCTCACTTGTCTTTCGCTACTCATACCGGCATTCTCACTTCTAAGCGCTCCACCAGTCCTTACGGTCTAGCTTCAACGCCCTTAGAACGCTCTCCTACCAATGTCGTTAGACATTCCACAGCTTCGGTGATACGTTTAGCCCCGGTACATTTTCGGCGCAGAGTCACTCGACCAGTGAGCTATTACGCACTCTTTAAATGGTGGCTGCTTCTAAGCCAACATCCTGGTTGTCTGGGCAACTCCACATCCTTTTCCACTTAACGTATACTTTGGGACCTTAGCTGGTGGTCTGGGCTGTTTCCCTTTCGACTACGGATCTTATCACTCGCAGTCTGACTCCCGAGTATAAGTCTTTGGCATTCGGAGTTTGACTGAATTCGGTAACCCGATGAGGGCCCCTAGTCCAATCAGTGCTCTACCTCCAAGACTCTCAAACTCGAGGCTAGCCCTAAAGCTATTTCGGAGAGAACCAGCTATCTCCAGGTTCGATTGGAATTTCTCCGCTACCCACACCTCATCCCCGCACTTTTCAACGTGCGTGGGTTCGGGCCTCCATTCAGTGTTACCTGAACTTCACCCTGGACATGGGTAGATCACCTGGTTTCGGGTCTACGACCACGTACTAAATCGCCCTATTCAGACTCGCTTTCGCTGCGGCTCCGTCTCTTCAACTTAACCTTGCACGGGATCGTAACTCGCCGGTTCATTCTACAAAAGGCACGCCATCACCCATTAACGGGCTCTGACTACTTGTAGGCACACGGTTTCAGGATCTATTTCACTCCCCTTCCGGGGTGCTTTTCACCTTTCCCTCACGGTACTGGTTCACTATCGGTCACTAGGGAGTATTTAGCCTTGGGAGATGGTCCTCCCTGCTTCCGACGGGATTTCTCGTGTCCCGCCGTACTCAGGATCCACTCAGGAGGGAACGAAGTTTCAGCTACAGGGCTGTTACCTTCTATGGCTGGCCTTTCCAGACCGCTTCACTTACCTCGTTCCTTTGTAACTCCATGTTGAGTGTCCTACAACCCCAAGAGGCAAGCCTCTTGGTTTGGGCTTCTTCCGTTTCGCTCGCCGCTACTCAGGAAATCGCGAATTGCTTTCTCTTCCTCCGGGTACTAAGATGTTTCAGTTCCCCGGGTCTGCCATCATCACCCTATGTATTCAGGTGAAGATACTACCCCATTACGAGCAGTGGGTTTCCCCATTCGGAAATCTCCGGATCAAAGCTTACTTACAGCTCCCCGAAGCATATCGTTGTTAGTCACGTCCTTCATCGGCTCCTAGTGCCAAGGCATCCACCGTGCGCCCTTAACAACTTAACCGTTGTTAAAGATCATTCGATCTATTTCTTGACTTTTCTTACATACGAATTGCATTATCTAGTTTTCAAAGAACAGGCTTTTTTGCTGTTAGGCAAAATAAGCATCCATCTTGACGAAGTCAAAATGCCGAGAGAATGATTCTCTCAAAACTAAACAAAACGTTCAAGCGTCATTTTATGGAAACGAAAGTTTCCAATATTCCTTAGAAAGGAGGTGATCCAGCCGCACCTTCCGATACGGCTACCTTGTTACGACTTCACCCCAATCATCTGTCCCACCTTCGGCGGCTGGCTCCAAAAGGTTACCTCACCGACTTCGGGTGTTACAAACTCTCGTGGTGTGACGGGCGGTGTGTACAAGGCCCGGGAACGTATTCACCGCGGCATGCTGATCCGCGATTACTAGCGATTCCGGCTTCATGCAGGCGAGTTGCAGCCTGCAATCCGAACTGAGAATGGTTTTATGGGATTTGCTCGACCTCGCGGTTTTGCTGCCCTTTGTACCATCCATTGTAGCACGTGTGTAGCCCAGGTCATAAGGGGCATGATGATTTGACGTCATCCCCACCTTCCTCCGGTTTGTCACCGGCAGTCACCTTAGAGTGCCCAACTTAATGCTGGCAACTAAGATCAAGGGTTGCGCTCGTTGCGGGACTTAACCCAACATCTCACGACACGAGCTGACGACAACCATGCACCACCTGTCACTCTGTCCCCCGAAGGGGAACGTCCTATCTCTAGGATTGTCAGAGGATGTCAAGACCTGGTAAGGTTCTTCGCGTTGCTTCGAATTAAACCACATGCTCCACCGCTTGTGCGGGCCCCCGTCAATTCCTTTGAGTTTCAGTCTTGCGACCGTACTCCCCAGGCGGAGTGCTTAATGCGTTAACTTCAGCACTAAAGGGCGGAAACCCTCTAACACTTAGCACTCATCGTTTACGGCGTGGACTACCAGGGTATCTAATCCTGTTTGCTCCCCACGCTTTCGCGCCTCAGCGTCAGTTACAGACCAGAAAGTCGCCTTCGCCACTGGTGTTCCTCCACATCTCTACGCATTTCACCGCTACACGTGGAATTCCACTTTCCTCTTCTGTACTCAAGTCCCCCAGTTTCCAATGACCCTCCACGGTTGAGCCGTGGGCTTTCACATCAGACTTAAAGGACCGCCTGCGCGCGCTTTACGCCCAATAATTCCGGACAACGCTTGCCACCTACGTATTACCGCGGCTGCTGGCACGTAGTTAGCCGTGGCTTTCTGGTTAGGTACCGTCAAGGTACCGCCCTATTCGAACGGTACTTGTTCTTCCCTAACAACAGAGCTTTACGACCCGAAGGCCTTCATCGCTCACGCGGCGTTGCTCCGTCAGACTTTCGTCCATTGCGGAAGATTCCCTACTGCTGCCTCCCGTAGGAGTCTGGGCCGTGTCTCAGTCCCAGTGTGGCCGATCACCCTCTCAGGTCGGCTACGCATCGTCGCCTTGGTGAGCCGTTACCTCACCAACTAGCTAATGCGCCGCGGGCCCATCTGTAAGTGATAGCCGAAGCCATCTTTTATTCAGTCACCAGGTGGTGTCTGAAGTTATCCGGTATTAGCTCCGGTTTCCCGAAGTTATCCCAGTCTTACAGGCAGGTTGCCCACGTGTTACTCACCCGTCCGCCGCTAATCTCCGAAGAGATTCGCTCGACTTGCATGTATTAGGCACGCCGCCAGCGTTCGTCCTGAGCCAGGATCAAACTCTCCAATAAAGTGTTTGATTGCTCATTACACCGGCAATCTACT
>NZ_JAAIWM010000021.1 GCF_011008845.1 Bacillus mesophilus
TCGCCGCTTATTTTAGTCCGGATCCGAACACGGAAGTTAAGCTCTTGCGCCGGTGGTAGTTGGGGCATTGCCCCTGTGAGAGTAGGACGTCGCCAAGCAAAGATGAAAAGAGTAGCTCACGTAGCTACTCTTTTTTATGTGTATTAAAGGATAAGAGCAATGAGTGCTCATAAAGGTCAAGGACTAGAGGACTAAGAAAGAAATCCAGGGCATGCGACCTTGCAAAGAGTAAGAGAGAACCAAGGACCAGGTTAGTGAAAATTAAAAGAATAGTTTGAATTATATTATTGACTTTCACCATTTATAGGAGTAGAGTCAATGTTAACATTAAAGCATTGGTGGGATTCTAGTGAAGTTTCAAACAAAAAATGTCCATTTTTCTAATAAGAAAAACGAACCAATTCGTAGTAAAGTTACACCAATCTATCAATCATCAGCTTTTACTTTTAAATCATTACAGGAACTAGAAGCGTTTTATCAGGGTGAAGGTAACTATTTATATTCAAGAGTAGGTAACCCTAACACTGATGAATTAGGACATGCAGTGGCTGCTCTAGAAGGAGCAGAAGCAGGTGTTGCCACATCTTCTGGTCTATCTGCTGTTTTGGTCAGTATATTAGCAGTTGCATCTGCTGGGGATCATATTATTGCTAATGATGACCTGTATGGTGGTACCTTTCAATTAATAGCTAAAGAGTTGAAAGAAGTTGGAATAGAGTCTTCATTTGTTTCATTTACAGATAGAGAGATGATTGTTAAAGAAATTAAACCTAACACAAAGGTTATCTATAGTGAGTCGGTAACAAATCCCTTTTTAAGAGTAGAAAATCTAGAGCAAATTGTTGAGGTTGCTAGAGAATTCAAGCTAATTTCACTAATTGATAATACGTTTGCTACCCCATTTTTATGTAAGCCCCATGAGGATGGAATTGATCTAGTTATTCATAGCGCTACTAAATATATTGGTGGACATAGTGATGTTACAGCAGGTGTTGTGGTAGGAAGCCAAGAGTTAATTAAGAAGGTTAATCAGAAGTTAGGAAATCTCGGTGCAAATTTGAGTCCCTTTGAAAGTTGGTTAGCATGTAGAGGATTAAAGACCATGAGCATCCGAATGGAAAAACAGTCAAATAATGCTGCAAAAGTTGCAGAAGGACTTGTATCCCTTTCAGGTGTGAATAAAGTATTTTATCCTTCCAACTTATCACCTAAAGGAAATGGTGCTATGGTTACAATCGAATTAGATGAAAGCCAATGTGATATTGAAAGGTTTATTAATGGTTTGGGGTGGATTAAGTTAGTACCTACCCTAGCAGGAGTAGAAACAACAGTATCATATCCGATTGCAACCTCACATCGAGCCTTAGATACAGAAGCATTACAAATGCTAGGAATTACTAAAGGATTAATACGAATTTCAATCGGAATTGAAGATGATCAAGATATACTTGATGCATTGTCAGAAGCAATTAAAGAGTCAAATTTATAATTTGACTCTTTTTTTGTTGACTAATCTAGTTCATAGTGATATTATAGTTATTGTCACGTTTTAAAGTAAGTATTTACAAAAGTTTGTTTATATTATCGCGGGGTGGAGCACGCCGGAATAATCTTCTTCGACAGGCTTAAGCATACCGATTGACAAATCGGGATGGTCGTATCAGGATACTCAAAGTGCATTCAGAATTAAAAGTTATATTTATATTATCGCGGGGTGGAGCAGTCTGGTAGCTCGTCGGGCTCATAACCCGAAGGTCGTAGGTTCAAATCCTGCCCCCGCAACCAATGGTCCCG
>NZ_JAAIWM010000022.1 GCF_011008845.1 Bacillus mesophilus
CATTGAACTGCACCAAAATTGTTAGACAAAAAACTAACAATGGAGGTGCAGTTTTTTTTATGGCTAAATTTACATTTGAGGACAAGTTATGGGCAGTAAAAGAGTATGAAAATAGAAGCCTTTCTTTTCGAGAAATTGCTAAAAAGCTAGGTGCTAATCACAAACTAATTCAAAACTGGGTAAAACTTTATAAGGAACACGGAGAGGGTTCCTTAAGAAAACGTTATACAAAATATCCAGTTACGTTTAAACTGGAGGTACTCAAATATATGGACGATAATTGGGCATCCATTAGTGATACAGCTGCGAAATTTAAAATACCCGACCCCTCAACCATCAGTGCTTGGAGGAGAGCTGTTGATACAGAAGGAGCGGAAGCCCTCTTACCAAAAAAGAAGGGGCGACCTCCAATGACAAAAGAAAGACAGCAGAACAATTTAACCACCGAAACAAATGAATCCCTTATCCAGGAAGTTGAACGTTTAAGAATGGAGAACGCATATCTAAAAAAGTTGAATGCCTTAGTTCAGGAACAGAAAAAATTACAAAACAAATCAAAGCGCAGGTAATTTTTGAACTAAGGAATGACTATAAAGTCGCTGAGTTGATTAAGATTGCGGGAATTAAAAGAAGTACGTATTATTATTGGACAAAACACATGGACCGCCCTGATAAATACGCTGAGGTTAAAGAGGCAATACAAGTGATATATCATAAACATAAAGGTCGTTATGGACATCGCAACATAAAAAAAGAGCTTGATAAGGAAGGATTTAATCATGATCCGAAGACTGTCCTCAAGCTAATGAACCTACTTGGAATTAAGTGCCAAGTTCGTATGAAGAAGTATAAGTCCTATCGTGGTAATGTGGGGGAAGTTGCACCTAACCTTCTAAATCGAGATTTTCAAGCAGACAAACCTAATCAGAAATGGGTAACGGATGTAACAGAATTTAGTCTTTTCGGACAGAAACTTTATTTATCTCCTATTCTTGATTTATTTAATAGTGAAGTCATCTCGTATACAATAAAGTTCCGACCTTCTTTTGATTTAGTAGGAGAAATGCTTGACCAAGCTTTAGAGATTTTAAATCCAGAGGATGAGTTAGTTCTCCACTCAGATCAAGGATGGCACTACCAGATGGCTAAGTACCAGAAAACCCTTAAAGACAGGAATATAACCCAAAGCATGTCCCGAAAGGGAAACTGTCTCGATAATGCCGTTATTGAAAACTTCTTTGGCATCCTTAAAACAGAACTTCTTTATTTACAGGAGTTTGAAAGCATTGAACATTTTATAAAAGAATTACACGATTATATTTACTACTACAACAATATACGAATGAAGACAAAGTTAAAGGACCTGAGTCCCGTTGAATACAGGTCTCAGGTCCAACAAGCTGCTTAAAATATAATGTCTAACTTTTTTGGTTCACTTCA
>NZ_JAAIWM010000024.1 GCF_011008845.1 Bacillus mesophilus
TCGACTTGCATGTATTAGGCACGCCGCCAGCGTTCGTCCTGAGCCAGGATCAAACTCTCCAATAAAGTGTTTGATTGCTCATTACACCGGCAATCTACTAGTAAATAGTAGTAAATAGTAGACTTACATTTATTACTTTGCGTTGGTTTTAAAACCAACACGCTTGACGTTTTGTTTAGTTTTCAAAGAACTCATAGCTCATAGCTCTTAATGTTGAGCAGAAAATTAGTATATCACGTTTACTAGATTACATTCAATGTGAACTTTTTTCCAATTAACTGTGATCACTGTTTTTTAATCAATCATATTTTTGAGCGGACAATCAATATATCATGTTTCATGAAATAGAGTCAAGATGAACTTTCTTCCAATTCACTGATCATCGATTTTTCTTCAATCATTCTCTTTCGAGCGGACAATCAATATATCATGTTTCACAGAATTGATTCAAGATGAACTTTCTTCCATTTCACCGATCATTGATTTTCTTCAGTCACTCTATCGAGTGGATCATGAATATACCATGTTTCATAGAAGTCTTTCTATATGAACTTTCTTCCATTTAACCGTATATCATCTGTGTACCCACTTCTATGAGTGGACAAACAATATACCATGCTTCATAGATTCTATTCAATAGAAATGATTTCCACTTCTCTTTTAGAGAAAATAAAAGACCCTTTTTTACAGGGCCATTGCTTGGCGACGTCCTACTCTCACAGGGGCAATGCCCCAACTACCATCGGCGCTGAAGAGCTTAACTTCCGTGTTCGGAATGGGAACGGGTGTGACCTCTTCGCCATCATCACCAAACTATAAGGGAGTATTGTTCCCTCAAAACTAGATAATGCTTCGTATGCAAGATTGTCTTTTAATATGGTTAAGTCCTCGA
>NZ_JAAIWM010000025.1 GCF_011008845.1 Bacillus mesophilus
ACCATTGGTGCGCGGATGTGGCGGAATTGGCAGACGCACTAGACTTAGGATCTAGCGCCTTACGGCGTGGGGGTTCGACTCCCTTCATCCGCACCATTATAAAATAATAGAAATGCAATACATTGCTGCGGAAGTAGTTCAGTGGTAGAACACCACCTTGCCAAGGTGGGGGTCGCGGGTTCGAATCCCGTCTTCCGCTCCAGAGTTAGAATATGTATTGCCGGGGTGGCGGAACTGGCAGACGCACAGGACTTAAAATCCTGCGGTAGGTGACTACCGTACCGGTTCGATTCCGGTCCTCGGCACCATTTTTGTAAACAAACAAAAACTTTCATATGCGCGCCCGTAGCTCAATTGGATAGAGCGTTTGACTACGGATCAAAAGGTTAGGGGTTCGACTCCTCTCGGGCGCGCCATATATTGACGGGAAGTGGCTCAGCTTGGTAGAGCACCTGGTTTGGGACCAGGGGGTCGCAGGTTTAAATCCTGTCTTCCCGACCATTATTTAACGGGGCCTTAGCTCAGCTGGGAGAGCGCCTGCCTTGCACGCAGGAGGTCAGCGGTTCGATCCCGCTAGGCTCCACCAATTTTTATAAGTTCTTTGAAAACTAAACAAAACGTCAAGCGTGTTGGTTTTAAAACCAACGCAAAGTAATAAATGTAAGTCTACTATTTACTAGTAGATTGCCGGTGTAATGAGCAATCAAACACTTTATTGGAGAGTTTGATCCTGGCTCAGGACGAACGCTGGCGGCGTGCCTAATA
>NZ_JAAIWM010000026.1 GCF_011008845.1 Bacillus mesophilus
CGGAGGATTAGCTCAGCTGGGAGAGCACCTGCCTTACAAGCAGGGGGTCGGCGGTTCGATCCCGTCATCCTCCACCATTTATATTGCCGGCTTAGCTCAGTTGGTAGAGCAACTGACTTGTAATCAGTAGGTCGTGGGTTCAAATCCTATAGCCGGCACCACTTATATTAGAGCCATTAGCTCAGTCGGTAGAGCATCTGACTTTTAATCAGAGGGTCGAAGGTTCGAGTCCTTCATGGCTCACCATTGGTGCGCGGATGTGGCGGAATTGGCAGACGCACTAGACTTAGGATCTAGCGCCTTACGGCGTGGGGGTTCGACTCCCTTCATCCGCACCATTTTAAATAATAGAAATGCAATACATTGTTGCGGAAGTAGTTCAGTGGTAGAACACCACCTTGCCAAGGTGGGGGTCGCGGGTTCGAATCCCGTCTTCCGCTCCAGAGCTTGTTTATGTATTGCCGGGGTGGCGGAACTGGCAGACGCACAGGACTTAAAATCCTGCGGTAGGTGACTACCGTACCGGTTCGATTCCGGTCCTCGGCACC